>CAZDAO010000077.1:0-11295 GCA_964503015.1 uncultured Nocardioides sp.
TCGAGGACGAGGAAGCGGAGCTCGCTGAGGTCGAGCGTGCCCTTCTCGAGGTGGTCCATGATGCGACCCGGGGTGCCGACGACGACGTGCACGCCGCGTCGCAGCGCCGAGAGCTGGACCCCGTAGCCCTGGCCGCCGTAGATCGGCAGCACGCGCACGCCCTTCATGTGCGCGGCGTACTTCTCGAAGGCCTCCGACACCTGGAGCGCGAGCTCGCGGGTCGGCGCGAGCACGAGGGCCTGCGGGGTCTTCTGCGACTGGTCGAGCTGGGACAGGATCGGCAGCGCGAACGCGGCCGTCTTGCCGGTGCCGGTCTGCGCCAGGCCGACGACGTGGCGGCCCTCGAGCAGGGGCGGGATCGTCAGGGCCTGGATCTGCGAAGGGGTCTCGTACCCCACGTCGGCCAGCGCCTTGAGGACCTCGGGCGCGAGGCCGAGGTCGGCGAAGGTCTGCTCGGGTGCTACGGGCTGCTCGTCACTCACCCTGCAAACGGTAGGGCCTCGCGGGCGGATCGGTCATTCCGCGAGCGGGGCGATAATCCCGCGACAGCGTGGCACGTGAGGCAGCACACTCCTGCCCATGCGCTCACCCGCCCCGAGCCTGCCCGCAGGCCTCACCACGCGACCGCTCGAGAAGACCGACGCGCACGCCGTGTTCGTGCTCATGGCCGCCCAGCAGCAGGAGGACGTCGGCCAGGTCTCCATCGAGGAGGCCGACATCGTCAGCGACTGGGCCAAGCCCAGCCACGACCTCGCCGCGCGCTCGGTCGGCGTCTTCGACGGGGACACCCTGGTGGCGTACGCCGAGCTGATGGGTGCCGAGCGCGCCGACACCTCCGTGCTGCCCACCCACCGGGGCCGCGGCCTCGGCACGTGGCTCGCGCACTGGCTGCAGGACCTGGGCCGCCGCCTGGGGTCGACGGTCATCGGCATGCCGGTCCCCCAGGGTTCGCCCGGCGACCGGCTCCTCGAGGCGCTCGGCTTCCGCGTCCGCTGGACCAGCTGGGTGCTCCAGCTGCCGGAGGGGGCCACGATCCCCGAGCGCGCCCTGCCCGAGGGGTACGCCGTGCGTGCGGCCGAGCCGGGCGAGCTGCGCGCGGCGCACGACGTGCTCGAGGACGCCTTCCTCGAGTGGTCCGTGCGCGACCGGGAGCCGTTCGAGGACTTCGCGGCCGCGACGTCCGGGCGCCCGGGGTTCGAGCCCTGGAACCTCCGGGTCGCCGTGGACCCGGCCGGCGAGGTCGTCGGCGTCTCCCTCGTGCTGGTGTCCGACAACGGCACGACCGCGTACGTCGACCGGCTCGCGGTCCGGCGCGACCAGCGCCACCGCGGATTGGCGCAGGCGCTGCTGGTGGACTCCTTCGCCCGGGCGCGCGAGCACGGCACGACGACCTCCGAGCTCAGCACCGACTCGCGCACCGGAGCCCTCTCGCTCTACGAACGCGTCGGGATGGTGTCCACCAGCACGTGGGTCAACCGCGCCATCGACCTGGCGCCCGCAGAGGAAAGCGTCGTCGGCTAGTCCGGATCCGACGGATTCCGAGGTATCACGTGGTGGTCTAGACCCCCCACCCGACCGCAGGGTTGAGGCTCCCACAAACGGGGTAGGCCACTTACCATCGATCGACGCCGTTCGGGCGGTGCCACGGCGGGGGCGTGGGGCTCCGGTCTGGAAACTGTGGGGGGTAGGACGTGCAAGATCTTCATGCGCTGGTCGTCGAGGACGATCCAGACATCTCGTCGGCGTTGGTGGAGACTCTCGAGGGGGCGGGTTTCCGGGTGACGTCGGCTCGTGACGGACGGTCCGCGGTCGACGTGGCCGCGGCCGACCCGCCCGACCTGGTGACGCTCGACCTGACGCTGCCGCACATGGACGGCATCGAGGTGTGTCGCCGGATCCGCGAGAGCAGCGACTGCTACATCGTCATCGTGTCGGCACGCTCCGACGAGGTGGACAAGCTGATCGGCCTCGAGGTGGGCGCCGACGACTTCGTGCTCAAGCCGTTCTCGCCGCGCGAGCTGCGGGCCCGGGTGGCGGCGCTGTTCCGCCGTCCTCGCAACGCGACGCTCGTCGACGACGCACCGGCGGCCGCCGCGCCGCACGTGCCGAGCCCGGCCCAGCCGGCCGACGAGCCGAGCGTCATCTCCTGCGGCGCCGGTCTGGTCATCAACTCCGCGCGTCGCGAGGTCACGGTCGACGGCGCCATCGTCGACCTGACGCGCATCGAGTACGACGTGCTGGAGTACCTCGCCACCCACCTCTCGCGCGTCTGCACGCGCGAGGAGATGGTGCTGGCGATCTGGAGCAGCGCGCTCACCCACGACCACCACCTCGTCGACGTCCACGTGGCCAACCTCCGCGGCAAGCTGCGGCGCCACTCCGACGCGACCTGGATCCACACCATCCGCGGCATCGGCTACCGCATGGACAAGGAAGGTCACAAGGAAGGTCAGCAGCACGGGCGCCGGGCGGGCGGGGGCCCCTACCTGGTCGCCCGGTTCGGCTCCGAGGACTGGGCGCGCGGCCTGGACTTCTGAGGCACACCTGACGGAGCACCGACGCGGGTCACCCCGCGGACCGGGGCGTGCGACTCCGTGTCCACCCGTAGGGGCGAGCGGACGGTAACGCCTGATCCACAGCACCACACAGCGGTGGTCGGCGCTCCGACGCGGCCACTACGATCACCAAACGGGGGGATAGGCGGGGGCACGACCACATGATCAACCAACGCACGGCCGTCGTCGTCGAGGACGACAGCGACGTGGGCGAGCTCATCTCGGGGCTGCTGGACCAGGCGGGGTTCGCGGTGACCATCGCGACGACGGGCGCCGAGGCGCTCACGGTCATCCGCGAGCAGCGGCCCGACCTGGTCACCCTCGACATGTCGCTGCCCGACATCGACGGCGTCGAGGTGTGCCGGCAGGTCCGGCTCGTCAGCGACTGCTACGTCATCGTGATCAGCGGCCGGACGTCCGAGATCGACCGGCTCGTGGGCCTCGAGGTCGGGGCCGACGACTACCTCGTCAAGCCGTTCTCGATGCGCGAGCTGCAGGCGCGCGTCGCGGCCCTCTTCCGCCGCCCTCGCAGCGCCGACGCCGAGCCGCGACGCACCGCCGCCCTGGCCACCCCGGCGACCAACGGCCGGGTCCGGGCCGACACCGGCCAGCTCGGCTGCGACCACCTCAGCCTCAACACCCACGCCCGCGAGGTCCGGGTCGCGGGCCGCGAGGTCGACCTCACCCGCACCGAGTTCGACCTCCTCGCACACCTCGTCGCCCACCCGGGCGTCGTCGTCCCGCGGGAGGACCTCCTCCGGGCGGTGTGGGCCACCGACTTCGTCCCGGAGAGCACGCACGTCGTCGACGTCCACCTCGCCAACCTGCGCCGCAAGCTGCGCACCCCCGCGAAGAGCGACGGCCACGAGTGGATCCGGACCATCCGGGGCGTGGGCTTCCGGTTCGACCCCTGCTGCCCCTGACGGGACCGGTCAGCGGGCCGACTCGCGCAGCGTCGCGCCGCGCGCCCCGCGCACCGTCATCGACGCGCTGACCAGCGCGACCGTGCCGAAGACCGCGGCTGCCAGGAGCGCCAGCACCACCAGCCGGACGGGGGAGATCGCCGCGACCAGGGCGGGTGTGGTCGCGTCGTCGGCGTAGCCGAGCGTGATGGTGCGCAGCACCACCCACTGGGCGAGCGACCCGGCCAGGATGCCGGCGAGCGCGGCGCTGCCCAGCACGACCGCGAGCTCGCGCACCACCGCCACCATCACCGAGCCGCGAGGCACCCCGACCACGCGCAGGGCCGCAGCGTCGCGCCGGCGGGCGGGCAGCTGCACGGCGGCGCTGACGAACAGGCCGGCCAGCGCCATGACGAGCACCAGCGCGGCGACGACGCCGTACAACCGGAGGGCGAGGGCGTACGCGCTCTGGTCGAGGACGTTGCGCTCCTGCGCGAGGGTGGTCGCGACGCTGAGCCCGGCCTCCGACAGCGCCTCGGTGACGGAGCCGGGCGTGCCGTCGCGCGCGAGGACGCGCACGGTGACGAGGTTGTCGTAGACCGGCCGGTCGGTGATGAAGGAGGAGTAGTCCACGAGCAGGCCGGACGGACCGGTGAAGGGCATCCCCTCGATCTCGGCGACCCGGTCGACGGGGATCAGGCCGTAGCCCTCGTCGAGCTTGGCGATGGCGCGGTCCTGCACGCCGGGGCCGGCGAGGGCGGGCCGGTCGCGGGTGATGCCGCCGGCGGTGAGGCGCGCCATGCCGACCGAGTCACCGGTGTCGACGGTCAGGTCGAGCTCGCCGCCCGACTCCGCCATCTCCGTGATGGAGGTGCGCACGGCCGGGTCGGGGGTCGGGGTCCAGGCGGCGCCCTCGATGCCGCCCTCGACGGGCGCACCGTCCACCTCGATGCCGAGGACCCGGAGGGTGCCGGACATGCGGGTGTTGGTGCCGGCGCCGCCGCCGAGCGTCATGCCCTCCAGGGGGCAGCCGTCCCGGCAGAACGGGATCCTGGTGGAGCGGGTGTGCTCGCCCGCGGGGTAGGGACCGAGGTAGGCCTTGAGCGGGACCCCGGCCCGGCTGCCGAACCGCACCTCGACGGCGAGGTCGCGGTCCATGTCGGCCTGGTTGTCGATGGTGATGGACAGTCGCCGGCCCCGGACCGTCGGGACGACGCCGCCGGGTGAGATCTCCTCGGCGACCTGCTCGACGTCGACGCCCGGGCTCCAGGTGGGGGGCCAGGTCGCGACCCGCGCCAGGCGGCTGCTGTCGACGATGGAGAAGTTGGCGCCGGGGTTGGTGGCGCTGGCGGCCGCCATGATCCACTCGCCCTCGGGGTCGATGCGGCGGGTCAGGTCCACCGCCTCGGAGAGGGTGAGGGTGGTCGACCACGTGCTGTGGGCGGGCGAGGCGGTCGCCGCGACGCTGGTGCGCCACGTGGCGGCCGAGTCGTAGACGCCGGCGCCGAAGACCGCTACCGCGATCGCGGCCGTGATCGGCAGGATCACGAGGGTGCCCTCCTGGCGGCGCGAGATGGCGCGCGAGGAGACGAACCCGCTGA
The DNA here is from genome assembly GCA_964503015.1 of uncultured Nocardioides sp. Lineage (GTDB taxonomy): Bacteria > Actinomycetota > Actinomycetes > Propionibacteriales > Nocardioidaceae > Nocardioides. The sequence continues at coordinate 5,059 of CAZDAO010000077.1, forward strand.
GCGAGCGACCGCGCGAGCGACCCGTCCACCAGGTCGCGAGCACGGCGGTCAGCCGGGTGGCGCCCAGCCCGGCGACCACGGCGAGCAGGACCGGGAGGACCAGGTCGGTCGCGTCGGGCTCGCCGGGGCCGCTCGCCGACAGCTTGCTGGCCAGGGTCGCCACGGCGAGGGCGACGAGGGTGAGCTGGGCGACCACCGACCAGCGGCGCGCGGCCACGGGTCGGCGTACGCCGGAGAGCTGGGACGCGAGCGACTCCCGGACCACCAGGCCGATGGCGACGCACGCGACGGCGAACGCAGCGGCGAGCACGAGCCCGGCCGCGACCCAGCTCGCGGCGGGCAGCGGGAGCGGGAGCCCCGGCACGAGCCAGCTGCGCACCAGCAACGCCGACAGGCCGAGCCCGAAGACCAGGCCGACCGGGATCGCGATGAGGAGCAGCGCGAGCGGCTCGGCCAGGCCCAGGCCCCAGAGGCGGCGGGCGGTGACGCCGCGCAGGGACGCCAGCGCGAGCTCCGGCACGCGCAGCTCGCTCGCGGCGTTGAGCAGCCGCATCAGCAGCGCGAGCGCGACGAGGACCAGCGACAGCACCGCCGGTGCGATCGAGCTGCGGGCCGTGGACTGCTGGAAGCGGACCTCATCGACCACGTCACCGAGGGAGTTGGTGTCGTCCTTGCGGAGCGTGCCGCCCTCGACCTCCACCTCGGTGTCGGCGGGAAGGGCCGTCGCCGCGGCCGCCGCCTCGTCGAGCTGGTCGGGTGTCAGGTCGGGCGGCACGTCGAGGGCCGTGTCGACCCGGACGGTCCAGCCACCCATCGCCGTGAGGGTGTCGTCGGTGGTGATGAGCGGGGCCGGCTGGTACGGCGTGTAGCCCCCGTTGATGGTGGTCTGCTCGTTGGTGCGCGTCAGCCGGGTGGGGATCAGCCAGCCCTCGCCGGGACCGGGCGTGTCGTAGGTGCCGACCACGGTGACCTCGGCCAGGGCCGGACGGGGCAGGTCGAGCTCCTGCACGCCGCCCGGCTCGAAGATCGGCAAGCGCAACGGCTCGCCGAGCTCGGCGCCGTTGGCCTCCGCGTCGGCGGCGAGCATGAGCACCTCACCCCTCGCCTCGGGGCAGCGTCCGTCGATCTCGAGGTGTTCGCAGGCGTCGGCGCGCGACCAGAAGGTCACCACGCCGCGCAGCGCGCTGAACCTCTCGGACTGGGCGATGACGACGGGCTCCTGCCACCGGCCCTGGGTCAGCTGCCCGGAGGCGGCGACGGCGGCGCGCTCCGCCTCCTCGAGCGGGGTGCCGGAGTCGGGGGTGAAGACGCGGCTGAGGCCGGTCAGCCCCGTGGGGGTCTCCTGGAGCCGGGTGACGACGTAGGAGTTGGTGACCGCCTCGGAGAACACCGGCCCGAGGACCGCCGACCCGATGGCGAGCGCGGTCAGCAGGACCGACCCCGCGGAGAGCAGGGCCCGCGCCCGCAGGCCGCGGACGATGGCACCGAGCAGCTGGGTCATCTGCCTTCCTCCTCGCGCAGCAGGCTGGGCTGGGTGGTGGCGGCGCGCACCGCGCGGGCCCGGCCGCCGACGACGACGACCGCCGCAGCGGCGACGACCGCCGGGACGACGAGCGGCCAGGCGTGGGGGGTCGTGTCGAGCGGCATGCCGGCGGGCGGTCGGGAGAGCAGCGGGATCCCCTCGAGCAGGAGGGTGACGGCGAGCCAGCCGCCGGCCACCACGACCGCGAGCACCAGCAGCGTGAGGCTCACCAGCTCGGCGCGGCCGGCCCGTCGCGCCGTCGAGACCGAGATGCCCAGGACGCGGAGGGAGGCGACGTCGCGGCGGTAGTCGCGCAGGTGCCGTGCGACCCCAGCGCCCAGGGCGAGCAGGGCGACGAGCGCGCAGGCCAGCGCGGTGAGGGCGTACGCCACCGACTGGGCGCCGCCGTGGCGATCTCCCAGCGCCTCGCGCACCGAGCCGAACGTGCGCCAGGACGCCCCCGTGGCCTCGGCCACCTCGTCGAGCATCGCCTGCGGGGTCCCGTCGGCCGCGACGACCTGGACCTCGGCGGCCGGGACGGTCGGCCCGGACCCGACGGCCGAGGTGCGGATGTCGGTGAGCAGGCCGACACTGCCCAGCAGCGGCAGAGTGCGGGCGACGCCGACGACCTCGGTCGGGCGGTCGTCGCCGCCGAGGTCGAGCGCCTGCGGCTCCGTCGCGTCGGCGACCAGCGCCGGGACCGCCGCGCCCACGTCGAGGTCGAGCTCCATCGTGACGCTCGGCAGGAGGGCGACCTGCAGTCCGTCGGGCCGGTTGACCACGAGGTTGCGGGGCGGCTCGTAGCCGGGGAAGAAGTCGTTGTTGAGCACCGTCTCGATCGCCGACGGGTCCGGGATCCACGTCTGGTCGGTCAGCTCGGTGTCGCCGAGCCGGACCCGTTCGAGGAGGAAGGTGAAGTCCTGGTCGTCGAAGACCGACTCCGAGCTGCGTCCCACGTCGATGCCGGTGATCGTGCACCCGTCGGCACAGTCGCGGACCCGCACGGACCTCGTCAGGGGCGACCCGTCCGCAGGGACCGTGAAGGGGACCGCGACCGAGCCCGTCGCGTTGCCGGAGGTGACGTAGCGGAGGGTGAGCTCCGCGTTGCCGCCGCCGAACGGCTCCCGCTCGCCGTCGGGACCGACGAAGTAGCGGACCGGCGGGACGACGATGCCGGACACGGTGACCCGGAGCCGGTCGCCCATCGCCTGGAACGGGTCGACGTCCCCGCGGAGCCGGTCGACCGCGTCGGACGCGGCACGCGCCGGGGTGCCGTCGTAGAAGTCGCCCACGACGGCGTCCCAGCGGTCGGCGTCGACGTAGGCCCGCCGTTCGGCCAGGCGGTCCTCGTTGCGCACGACTGCCGTCGCGATCAGGTGGGTGGCGTCGGGGTCGACCTGCTCGGTCAGCTCGACCGCCCCCATGGCACCGGTGTCGGCCGAGATGACCCGGGCGCCGGGCACCTCGACGCGGGCCTGGTCGTCGGTCCACGTGCTGACGCTGACCGCGCCGCTGAGGGCCAGCGACCCGACGACGGCGGCCGCGACCACGAGCCGGACGGGCGTGACCAGGTCGTCCGCGCGGGCCAGCCGGCGCGCGGCCAGGAAGGCGCCCAGTCCGCGCTTCTCGGTGGCCGGGGTGAGGCCGCGGGCAGCGATCCGGACGACCCAGATCGCCAGCTGGCCCAGGGCGAGGCCGACGAGCGCCGGACCCACCAGCACGACCAGGTCGGGGTCGCCGGCGGCGCTGCGGCTGCGGTAGGCGGCCACCCCGGCACCGACGAACACGAGCAGGCTCAAGAACACGACCAGCGTCGTGGCGCGGCGCGGACGGCGGCGGGTCGAGACCTGCAGGGCGAGCGGCTCGCGCAGCGCGGCCGCGGCGGAGAGGCCGACGATCAGCAGGCCGGCGCCGGCGATCGCGGCGCTGACCAGGAGGGCGGGCCGGCTCAGGGGGTCGGCCGCCTCGTCGAGCCACGTGGTCGTGGCCAGGACGGTGCCGGCGGCACCGAGGGCGACCCCGACGACGGCACCGAGGACGATGGCGAGCAGCGGCTCGAGGAGCAGGAAGCGCCACAGCCGCAGCCCGTGGATGCCGCGCAGGCGGGCCAGCCCGATCTCCTCGCGGCGCGCGACCGCGAGCTCGGCACCGATGCTCGGCACCGCGACCGCTCCGAGCAGGAGCAGCGGCGCGGTGAGCCACGGCGAGAGGTCGGCAGCGCGGGCGAACTGCAGCACGGTCACGGCCCCGGTGACGACGACCACCGTCATCAGCACCAGGGTCGTCAGGGCTCCCCGGCGGCTCCAGGCGCCACGAAGCACACGGCTCAAGGACGTGCCCTCTCCGCCTGGACGTCCCGGTGGCGACGGGTCGCGATCACCGGACCACCCGGCCCTCGTCGAGCGCGATGTGCAGGTCGCAGGCCTCGACGACGGCAGGGTCGTGCGTCGCGACGACGACGACCGCCCCGCGGGCGGCCTCCTCGCGCAGCTCCTGGAGGACGACGCCGCGGTTGCCCTCGTCGAGCTCGGACGTCGGCTCGTCGGCGAGCAGCACGTCGGCACCGACCACGAAGCCACGCGCACAGGCCACGCGCTGCATCTGGCCACCGGACAGCTCCTCCACCTGGCGCGCGCCGAGGTCGGCGATGCCGAACCGCGCGAGCGCGGCCTCGGCCGCCTCGTCGGCGTCGGCGGGGGCGACACCGCGGGCGCGCAAGGCGATGGAGACGTTCTCGCGGGCGGAGAGGATCGGCACCAGGCCGTAGACCTGGAGGACGAACGCCACCTCCGGCAGCGGGTCGCCGCTCCCGGTCCACATCTCGCGGTCGTCGAGCAGCGCGGTGCCCGAGGTCGCCTGGAGCAGGCCGCCCGCGATCGAGAGCAGCGTGGTCTTGCCCGACCCGCTCGGCCCGGACAGGGCGGTGACCTTGCCCGCCGGGAAGGTGACGCTGACGTCGTCGAGCAGCGTCCGCCCGGCGACGTACGTGATGGAGTCGAGGCGCAGCTCGCTGGGAACGCTCACCCCTGGGCCCCTTCGCTGCTGGCACGCGTGACGATGATCCGCCCCTGCTCGTCGTCCTCGAACCGCACGAGCGTGCCGGGCGGCCACTCTGCTGCGATGTGGCCGGGCAGGTGGAGCACGCCGTCCTCGCCCACCACGGCGTACTCGGAGCCGCCGTGGCCCTCCGCACCGACGCGACCGCCCTTCATGGTCACCGTCCGCGGGAAGGTCGCGGCCACCTCGGGCTGGTGGGTGACCACGACGATCGTGGTGCCGAAGTCGTCACCGAGGGAGTGGACCAGGTGCAGGACGTGGTCGCGGTCGGCGTGGCTGAGCTGGCTGGTCGGCTCGTCGGCGAGGAGCAGGCGCGGCGACGTGGAGACGGCGCACGCGAGGGCCAGGCGCTGCCGCTGCCCGCCCGACATGGTGGAGACCACCTGGTCGGCCTGGTCGAGCAGCCCGACCCGGTCGAGCAGCTCGGTGTCGGCCAGGGCGTCGTCGCGCTCGGACCCGGACAGCGAGAGCCGCGCGAAGGCGATGTTCTGGCGGGCGGTGGCGTAGGGGAGCAGGTTGCGCGTCGAGCCCTGGAGCATGGTCGAGACCTGGCGCGAGCGGATGCGGGCGAGGTAGCGCTCGCCCATCCGGGAGATCTCCTCGTCGCCGAGGAAGATCTTGCCCGCGCTGGGCCGCTGGATGCCTCCGAGGAGGGCGAGGAGCGTCGACTTGCCCGAGCCGCTGGGACCCAGGAACGCGACCCGCTCGCCGGGGCGGATCGTCAGGTCGACGCCGCGCAGGGCGACCACGTCGTGGCCGCCGAACGTCTTGTAGAGGTGGACGACACCCTCGCACCGGATGCCGAGGCCACCTGTGCGGGTCTCCTCGACCGTGGCCGCGCTCTCCCGCACGTCTCCCCCATCTCTGCCGAACAACCGGCTCAACATACACAAACTGACGTACCTTGAGCGCATGGTGATTCGAGTCGCGCTCGTCAACGACGACGAGGTCGTCGTGCGGGGCCTCGACGCGATGATGCGCAGCTACACCCACCGGGTCGAGGTGGTCGAGCTGGTGGCCGGCAAGCCGGTCGCTGCGCCCGTCGACGTGGCGCTCTACGACACCTTCGGGATGGGCCAGGGCAACGGCGAGGCGGTCAAGCGGCTGGTCGACAGCCCGCAGGTCCGGACCGTCGCGGTCTACACGTGGAACTTCCAGCCGTGGCTGACCCGCGACACCCTCAACCAGGGCGTGCGCGGCTACCTCTCCAAGAGCCTGCCGGCCGCCCGGCTCGTCGACGCGCTCGGCGCCATCGCCGCCGGCCAGGTCGTGGTCTCCCCCTCGCGCGGGCGCTCCGCCCTCGTCGGCGGCGACTGGCCCGGCCGCGAGGAGGGCCTCACCGCCCGCGAGGCCGAGGTGCTCTCCCTCATCACGATGGGACTGAGCAACCAGGAGATCGCCGACCGCACCCTCCTCTCGCTCAACTCGATCAAGTCCTACATCCGCTCCGCCTACCGCAAGATCGACGTGGACTCCCGGTCCAAGGCGGTGCTCTGGGGCGTCGAGCACGGCATGCGGGCCGACCGCGTCCGGATCAACGGCTCGCCCGCGCGCGAGGCCTGACGCTCCCCCCTGACCTCTTCCTTCCCCGCTCCAGTGATCCCCGGCTGACCGGGGATCACTGAACTTGTCAGGCCGTGCATGCCCTGACAAGTTCA
>CAZDAO010000078.1:0-11281 GCA_964503015.1 uncultured Nocardioides sp.
CCGGCGAGGAGCGGCAGGGTGCACATCTTGACCAGCGCCTCCCGGGCGCTGTTGGCGTGGAGGGTGCACATCCCCGGCAACCCGGAGTTGAGGGCGAGCAGGAGGTCGAGGCACTCCGCGGCACGCACCTCGCCGACGAGGATCCGGCTCGGCCGCATCCGCAGCGCCTCCTTCACCAGGTCGCGGAGCACGATCTCGCCGGTCTGCTCGAGCCCCGCCTGGCGGGTCTGCATTGCCACCCAGTCGGGGTGGCTGAAGCGCAGCACAAACAACGCAAGAATGCAGACTAAGGAGCGCTTCACCATGAAGACCACCGACACCATCACTGTCCGCGGACGCGAGTATCCCGTGGCCGACGCTCGATCGCTCGCGCTCGAGCTGCGCATAGCGGCCGACCGTGTCGAACGAGTCGACGCTGGCGCGCTCGATGTGCTCGAGGCAGCCGCTGAGGTCGCCGGAACGAATCTGGTCGACCTGGCTGCCGCTGCCCACGTCGGCAGCGACCCTGACCAATGGACGAAGTACGACGCGCGACGGGTGGCTGTAGCGCTGGGCCAGCAACTCGCCTGACGCCCCTCAACGTCGCGGTGGCGATTCGCCGCGGCTCACCGATCAAGTGGCGTGAGCCGCGGCCTGCCCTCCTGCAGGGTCCAGAGCGAACTAGTCAGCCATTGCGTCCACGGGGGGCTTAGCGCACGCACCTGGGCACTCCGACATGTGGGTCACGAGATCCTCGCCGTACAGGATGAGGTCCTCGACCAGACTGAGCACCAAACCGTCGTCGCTGAGCGTCCATACGTAGGCGCGAGGGCCTTCCACGAGGTCCTCGCGAAGCGCGGATTCGGCGACTTCGAGAGCTCGTTCGTCGCCGCCCAGATGCATGGCGAGACTCAGGTTTAGCGCAGTCAGCATGGGAGTGGACGTTCGACCTTGGGCCTTCTCGAGTGCCTCGATCGCATCAGCCGGGGACGTAGGAAGACGGCAGAAGCCGAGGTTATTCATGACCTCGGTGTCGGTCGGGTCGAGTTCCGCCACGACGCCGAAGATGTCCGCGGCCAGCTCGAGCCGGCCCTCGAGGGCCGCCGCGACCGCGTGACCCTTGAGCTGGTGCCAAGGAGGCTCGGCCGTCTGCGCCTCCTGCCTGTTGCACTGTTCGTCGGCCAAAGCGCGAGCGACGTCCTTCTCATCGACCATCCGCTGCCGCATCAGGCCGGGCGGGCAGCAGCCGACGCGCTGGGTGTTGAGGTACCGCCACTCCCTCACGAGTGACCCCGCACGCCACTCCGCGGCGAAGGTGAGCGTGAACCGGTCGAAGAGCCACTCGGCGTCCCCGACAAGCTCGTCGCTCAGGTCATACCCCTCGCTCGCGCTCGTGAGCTCAGCCGCCGTAGGAATACGTCCGCCGAGGGAATCAATCGGATCGGTGTTCTGGAACCAGGCCCTGACGGCTGCGGCACCAGAGGAGTTCAGGAAGCCGCCGACGCCGGGATCGACAAGGCCACCCATCTCCAAGAGCACGGATCGCCACTGCTCGCCTGAGGTCTGAAGCGACTTGACGAGGGCCGGCGGGAGGCCGACACCGGGGTTGGTGGACCAGAGCGCAAGCACCACGTAGTGCATGAACTCCTCGCTGAGCCCGAGACGCGCCACGGCCTGGATGTCGATCCCTCGATGCTCGATCTCGGCGAGCAGCGCCCCGAGGTCGACATTTCGGGTCGCGGAGTCGTGGGAGACGAGCGCCTTCAACGTCGTCAGGAGAGCGGTGAGGCGCTGCTCGTCCAAGGGACGGGAACGATCGTCCATGCGGATCTCGGCGGCATCGAACGCCCGAGCGTCCGCGGATGGTCCCCGTCGAGGTCGGCGCGACCGGCGAGCGGTCAGACCGAGCCCGAGGCCCAGAGCGTCCGGCTGCAGCAGGTCGTCGGGGAACTTTGCGATCAGGTCCTGACACTGTTCTGCGCAGACTGGTCCGTCCGCTCCGAGCTCGTAGAAGGGGCACTCCGGAGTCAACTCGGGAGCCTCGCAGTCGTCGCTGAAGCGCGCGACAGCGCGAAGCATCAGGGAACGCTCGACGGCATCGATGTCGTGCGCATCGGACCACTCAGTCACCGGTATGCGTCCCTCCGAGGCACTACGGTCAACACGATCACCGTCGGATTGACCGTGTAGATGATCCGGTGGGTTCGGCCCAACCAGACAGACCTCTTGCCTTCCAGCTTTCCCTTGAGCTTCTTACCCAGCGCGGGCTCCTCGTCGAGGCGGTCGATGAGCGCCTGGGCCTTCTTGCGCAGGGCATCAGGGAGCGACTCGAGGTCGCTTGCGGCGCGCTTGCTTACTTCAGGCATTTGTCACTCCGCGCCGAACTCGGCTTCGGCCTCAGCAATCGCCTCCATGGTGTCGTCGTCACTGAGGATGTTCAGGGTCTCGATCAGCGCCTCGTACTCGTCGTAGCTCAGGACGACGGCTACCTGGCGGCCATGCCGAGTGATGGTGTACTGGGTACCGGTCGCGAGGACGTCGTCGATGATGGTGCGCAGGTTGTCGCGTGCTTCGGTCAGGGCCATGGTCTGGCCAGTCGTGGCGGTCGTGGTCTCCATGACTGCAGCGTACACACTTCTGTACAGAAGTTCACACCCAATATCAGGGATGGCATCGGGGGCAGTCATGCGCCCAAGTCAGTCAGCGACGGGCGGCGCGAGCACGGATGTAGAGCTCGAGGAGATCGAGCCGGAACCACCGCCGGCCAGCGTGCAGGACCGAGGGCACCCGCCCGCGACGGGCCCGCGCTCGAGCCGCCACCGTCGAGCAACCGAGCACGGCTGCTGCAGCCGGTACTGGTAGCCACTCGTGGTCGGCGTCCGGCGGCTGCGGCCGGCGGGACGCCGGGCGTCGCTTCTCCCGCTCGGAGGCACGCCGTTCGCGCGCGGCCGCGAGCTCGAGGACCTCACCGCGTGACAACGACGGGCGCCGGCCACGTGGAGTCAGCTCGCCGCGGCGCACCATCTTCGGGATCAGGCTTGCGTGCACGCCGAGGAGTGCAGCGGCCTCGCGCTGGGTCACCCACTCAGTCATGCGGGACTCAGGAGCGTCCCTTGGGCTGAAGGTGCTGCAGGACGAAGGCAGCGAGCCGGTCCGGGTGACCCTGATCGCCCGCGTGCAGGGTGATGACCGTGCCATCCAGCAGAGTTACGCGCCACGCCCTCACCAACCAGTCGAGGTCGCTCGGGTAGCCGTCGAGGGCCTCGGTGTCGACGACCTCCAGGGTGTCGACGGGAGACCCGTACATGGCGGCCTCTGCGTGCTCGCCACGCACGCGTGCGTGCACGATCCTGCCGTCGTCGATCAGCATGCTGTTGAACTCGTCATCGGGGCCGACCCATGAGACGCCGGATCCGCGGGCAGGCACCTGTTCCGGCTCGGAAATGAGCGAGGCTAGGGCACGGACCAGCGGCTTGGCCGGCACGGTCGCGGCGCCGGCCTGGTGTGCGCCGACCGCGCTCAGAAGCGTCTGGGCGGCGGCCCCACTCATCTCCATACGCACCACACTGCCAGTCGCTAGGCGGACTGTCACGGGGTGACTTTCGGGTGTGGGCCGGTGGTCCTGCGGGGGCGCTGGCGGGGTCTAGGCGGTCCAGAAAGGTGTGGCCGCTCGCCCGCCATCCGTCCGAGCGGCCGGCGATGATCCAGCGCGCCGCGCGGTGAGGTTGACGCCCCCGCAGGGGCGCCCCGGCCGGTGCAGCCCCGGCCGGGGCGGGTCTTGCTACGCCGCCGAGGCGACGTCGAGCATGCGGGCGGCGTTGGTGACCAGGGCGTCAGACCCGGTGCGGAACCAGAGGAAGGCTCCGCGCTGGCCCGTGGGGCGGCCGTTGGCGCCGAACAGGTTCGGGATCAACTCGAGGGTCGTACCGATCCGGTCGACGATGCAGAACGCCTGCCGCCAGTCGCCGTACGCCAGGATGAAGTTGCTGGTCGCGCCGGACGTGGTGACGGTGGGGTCCATGTTGGAGCACTCGCGGATCGGCCGGTTGAGCAGGCGGCCCTCGTCGACCGACGCGAAGGGACGGGACCCGCCGGTCGAGAGCTCGAACTGCGAGAGCAGGTTGATGATCGGCAGGCTTGCCAGCCACGACGCGTTCGCCTGGAACCGAGCCGGGAGCTGGTTCTGCAGGTTGTAGACGTCGCCACGAGCGAACGTGTCATCCGCGGCCGCGTTGATCTCCGAACTGGTGCCCGCGAGCGCGGTGATGAAGCCCTTCGGCTGACCGGTACCCGAACCGGTCGTGTACGCCGTGGCCATCAGCTGGTCCGCGGCATCGACCAGCACCATCTGCAGCTCCTCGGTGAACCGCACGGCGTCCATGCCGACCTCGAAGCTGTAGGGCACGAACGCGTCACCGAAGTGCACCGGGATCGGCTGGTCGTCGACGGTCGGAGAGCCGTCCGCGGCCTGCGCGGCCTCGGCCTTCCACTCCGCGGTCGCGCCGGCGGACGTGATGCCCGTCCAGGTGTCGGTCACGGTCTGCTCGACGCGGGCGACCTGGCGCAGAGGGTTGATGCTGCCGGCGGACGTCAGCAGGATCGCGGGGTCGAGCGTCAGCGGCACCATGTAGCCGCCGTTGGCGTCGGTTAGGGACATGGCCCGCATCTCGCTCTGGACCTCGGTCACGCGACGGTAGGCCTCCTGCTCCTGGCCGTCCCACAGCATGTGGCCGCGGGTCGGGTCCGAGAGCACCTTCGCGAACGCCGTCAGGTAGTGATCGGAGCCCGTGGCCACCGCCCATCGGGCGGCCAGGGACCGCGCGCCGACGGTGCCGTGATCGACCAGGTTCTGTGCCTTCTCGGCGGCATGGTCGGCCAGCATGCCCGAGCGCACGGCAGCATCGATCGTGCGTGACGCCTGGTCGCGCTGGGAGTCACCGCGTCGACGGTGCTCGTTGGGTGCGCCGTCCATCAGCTCGAGGTCACCGCCTCCGATGGTCGCGCTGCGGATGCCGTCGAGCGCGATGCTGCGCTCGAGAACCTGGCGGCGCTCATCGAGGTTCCGGTACTCGTCGGTGAGTGCGTCGAACCGCAGCTCCTGCGGGCCCGACACGTTGGTGCCGAGCTCCTCGAGCTCGGTCATGATCTGGGTCATGCGCGAGATGACGTCCTCGCGCTCACGAACAGCAGGCTTCATGGGTTGCTCCTTGGCGCAACGTGGCGAGGGCTCGTGCACCGAGTAGGTGCGGACGTAAGCGCGCGCCGATGACGGGTGAAGGGCTCCACGGCCATGCGCGACCGGAGCCTGTCTCGGGCGGGTGCTCGGCGGCCATCCCTGACAACCCCTGGTTGCCCCGACCTGGTGCCTCGCTGCGCGCCCTTGCTCTGCGGCATCTGTCTCGATTCGCCACTCCCGGGCCAACCTCGAGCCTCATGCCAAGTTGCTGAGATCAGCATGGCACGCCGCTCCGACATCACGGCGTACTTCCGAGCTCTGGGTCGCCGGCGCGGCGATGCCACAAAAGCCCGGCCGGCTTCACCAACAGCGCACCGCCCACCGGGACGTTGGCCGCAGCCCAGGGGCACGAGTCCTCGTGCTCGACCACGACCGTCAGGACCATGCGGCCGTCAGTGTCCGCGCCACGCTGCACGGTCGTCTGCGCCGGGCAGTCCTCGCAGGCCAGCGCCTGCAGCTCTTCAGTGGTCATCGTCGAGTCCTCTCAGTGGGGGTGGGGTATCGATCGCAGGTCGTGCGGACGTGCCGTCGACTCCAGTCGCGCGGTCTTTTTGTCGGCCGTGTTTCTGGGCGCGCGCGGCGCGTACGACGCCGGTGTCCGCCGGCCGGAGCCGATCGCGGCCTCTCGGCAGTCGTTGCTGCACCACCGGCGCGGGCGGCCACGGCGGCGGTGGCCGGCGGCCTGGCGCTCGACCTCGATGCCGCATCCGTCGCAGACGGTCACGAGGTCCTGCTCGCCGTTGGCGCGAAGCGCGTTTCCGACGTTCACCGCAGGTTCGCCGTCGGAAAAAAAGGGGGCGACTGCAGGGGTCTTTCGGGTCGTTCCGAGGCGCGATCGGACCCCGCCCCCCTTACGCTCTGGCGCATGGGGCGACGGCGCAGGGACAAGCTGGCTGGGATCCGACGGACGCAGGCAGCTGCGTTGGCGGCTGCTGAGGCTGCGGAGCATGGGCCGGGGAGCGGGAAGGCGCTGTCCGAACTGCTTGGTGCTGCCTTCTTCGCGGTCGGCGAGCTGCTCGACGAGGTGTCGGCGTTGGACGGCGAAGTGTCGGATCTCCGCAAGGAGGTCAAGCGATTGAGGGCTGCTCAGCAGTAGCGCTTTCATGGGGCCTCGCTAGGTCGGGCCGGGTGCCGTGCTGGCCGGTGGTCGCAGTGGTCGCAGCAGCGACCCCGGCGTTGGTCGCGCTTCATGTCGCAGGCTGGCGCGGTGGCGCTGCAGAGCCAGCAGGCGACACGGACAAGGTGTGGCCGGCAGCGAGGGCAGGCGATGGGACGTTCCTCCTTGTCGACGCCGAGCCAGCCGTGGTTGCAGTTGTGCTGGTTCTTGTCATCCATGACGTCGAGCTCCCGACGGTCTCGAGCGTCGGCACTGTCGGTGGGCGGTTCGAGGTACGTCATGACGCGGCCCGCTCGCGACCTGTGGTTGAGGCACTCGGATGCGTGGTGGAGTCCTGCGATGAGTCCTCGCTGGCTCCTGTATTGGTCCTAGGGGTGGGCAGATTCCCCACCCTGTGAGGGGCAGATTCCCCCTCGGCAGGGTGGGCAGATTTCCCCTCTGCAGGGTGGGCAGATTCCCCACCCAACCTGAGGCGATAGGCCTGGGCCTGGCCGCGCCGCGCCTTGCCGACCATGGGCTCGACGAGGCCGGCGTCTCGCAGCTCCTTCAGCACTCGACGCACCTCGCGGAGCTCGTTGCTCGAGTACGTGTCGACGTCGAGGCCGCGGCCGTACAGGACGTGCGCGAGCGGGCCTTCGCCGGCGAAGTAGAGGCGCGGTGGTTGACCTCGCCCGTTGGGGGTGTCGAGCGCCGTCGCTGCCATCTTGGTGAGCAACTTGAAGGCGCGCCCCGAGAGGCTGGCGGAGTGGTGCAGCAGCAGGAGCTGCACCAGGTCGATGCCCACGCGCGCTCAGGCCGCAGCACTAGGGTCACCAGCGCGCGACGGCCGCAGCAGCTTGGCGAGACGGGTCCGCTGCTCGTTGGTCAGCGGTGGTGCGCTGTCGACGGTCTTGCGGATGGCGTCCTCGAGGACGGCCGCCTTGAGCTCGCGGCGAGCCTCTGTGGCAGCGTCGTCGTCGCCGCGAAGCACGGCATTTGCGACGCGGGCGCGGTGGTGCGCCACCGCTGATACTTGATCGGGCATGAGCTACCTCGCGACGAAGCGGGAGCAGCCATGTCGACGGCGTGCTCCGGTTCCATTGCGTAGGTGCTCGGCGGCCCCTTCAGAGGTGCGTTGCGGCGTACGTCGCGCCCTGTTGGCGCTCCTACTCGTGGCGGATGCGCTCCGCCAAGTAGTGCTACGAGCCTAAGCGCTAGACGTGTTAGCGCAGCGTAGATCGGCGGCGTGTCACGACTTCCAGTCGACCTGCACGCTTGCGGGATCGAAGTCGCGCCGTCCCGACTCGGGCTTCAGCAGAGTGATGGTCATGAGCGCGTCGACGACCTGCCGGCGCTGCCCGATGTCTAGGCCCGTCCAGACCTCAGCGACGTTCTCGGCGGCCACCAGAGGCCCCAGGGCGTCCGTGTGGACCGCGGCCGCTAGCTCGGCCTCAGTGGCGGCCAGCTCGGCCTTCAGGCGGGCGCTGGACTTCCTGACGGCCGGGAGAGTGAGGATGCCCTCCTCCAGGCCGGTGGCGAGATCGTCCAGGCGCTCGCGGATGCCGGCGGCACGACCCTGGAGCTCGCGCAGCTCGTCCGTGCCGGTGGGGGCAAGAAGGTCGGTCGCGTCCGGCCGCGACAGCCGCTCGACGACGACAGCCTCGACGAACTGGTCGACGGGCTCGGCCTTGCGGCTGATGCACTTGCTCGCCCGGCAGACGTAGACGCGCTTGCCGTGGCGGGTGTGGCCGGTGGCGACGTCGCTGCCGCACTTCCAGCAGAGGGCGAGGCTGGGCAGAAGGTACTTGCGCGCGGTACTGAGGGTCGTCCTGCGTTCGGGCACGGAGAGGATGGCGCGCACTGCCTCGAAGGTGTCGGCGTCCACCAGGGCGTCCCACGTCGCCGGCCCGACGACCTCGCCGCGGTATGTCCGCAGGCCGGCGTAGCGCGGGTTCTTCAGGACGCCGCGGACCGTGCCGTGTGCCCACTCGTTCCCGGCGGTGGTGAGCGCCCGGGCGTCGTTCCAGCGTCGTGCGATCGACTTCAGTGATGCGCCGTGCATGACGTCGGCGTAGGCCTCGCGGACGTGGCGCGCCTCGGATTCGTTGATCGTCACGCCGTCGCTGGCGTACCCGAACGGGCGCCGGCCGCCGGCGGGACGGCCCTGCTCGGCGGCCTGCTGCTGGGCGCGCTTCTGGCGGGCTCCCTTGCGCTCGACCTCGCCGCGCGCGACGGAGGCGAGGATCCGGCCGACGAGCCGTCCGGCGTCGGTGGAGAGGTCGACGTCGCCGGTCACGGTCGCGATGCGCAGGCCGGTCCGCTGGGCGAGGTCGATCAGCTCCTCGAGCTCGGTCAGGCGGCGTGTGAGGCGGTCGACGTGCCACGCGACGACGACCTCGGCGCCGCCCGTCTCAACGGCCTCGAGCATGCGCTGGTACCCCGGCCGCGGCTTCCGGGACGAGGCGGAGACGTCGTTGTCGACGTAGACCTGGGCGACGTCCCAGCCGCGCTCGGCGCAGAGCTTGAGGCAGTCCTCGCGCTGGCGCTCGACGGCGGCTCCGGAGCCCGTGCGGTCGAGGCTCTGGCGCAGGTAGACGAAGGCCCTTTGTCGGGTGTTGACAGTCCGCGCCATGTCTGTACTCTAGCAATGTTCGGTAGCTCGAAGACCTCCTCGGCACTGACGACGCGCTCGCCGCCGGGGACAGCGGCCGCCAGGCAGTTGAGCATCGTCGTCTTGCCGGCCTGGGTGCCTCCGGCAACGAGGATGTTGAGGCCCGCTCGCACCGAGGCCTCGAGGAACCGTGCGGCCTGCGGGGTGAGGCTGCCCAGGGCGACGAGGTCGGAGAGGCGGTGGGCGCGCAGGAGGAACTTGCGGATGTTGACCGCGGTGAACCCGCGGGTGATGCCCTCGAGCACGACGTGGAGGCGGTGGCCCTCGGGCAGCATCGCGTCCACGAACGGCGTGCTGATGTCGAGCCGTCGCCCGCTGGACTTGAGCATCCGCTCGACGAGCTCGCCGACCTGCGCGGCATCGAGCCGCAGGTTGGTCAGCTCGTGCCGGCCGCGCCGCGCGATGAACACCCGGCTGGGGTCGTTGATCCAGACCTCCTCGACCTCGGGGTCGTCGAGGAACGGCTGGAGCGGCCCGAAGCCGGCCACCCGCGCCACGAGCTCGCCGACCATCGCGCCGGCATCGGCGACCGGGGCGACCGCGCCGGTGAGGCTGAGCTGGTCGTGGTCGCGGACGACGTCCTCGGCGATGCGGCGTACGACGAGCGACTCGCGCTGGGGGTCGACGCCCTCGCGCCGCACCCGCTCGCGCACCTGCCCGTCGAGCTGGCGCACGAGCTCGTCGTGGGCGTCGGGACGCGCGAGCGTGGTCGCTCGATCGAGCCGTTCCGTGGCCATGGCGATGCCCCTGTTCCCGAGATGGTGCACCGGGGACGCTACCCAGACTCGGACCCCACAAACAGGCCCCAGGTAAAGGTTGTGGACAACCTCGTCCCGCGCACGTGCGGCGGTTGTGGCCCCCGACCGACGGCATCGAGGACCGGATCCGCCGCACGTGCGGCGGTTGTGGCCCCTGGACGGCGGGATCGAGGGCCAGATCCGCCGCACGTGCGGCGGTCCTGACCCCTGTCCCCGGGGTGGGGACGGGGAGGAGGGCGCGCCCTATGCTCGAACCGGGCCGCCGGGCGGCGCCAGGGCAAGCAGCTGGACAAGCGGCCGGACAACAGCCGGACGAGCAGACGGACGAGAGCTCGACGAGCAGACGGAGGTGGAGCGGTGCGCGACGACGTGACGTCGCCCGTTGCGGCCGTTCCGACGCCGGACGACGCCGCGGAGCCGACGTACTCGGTCGTGATCCCGGTCTACAACAGCGCCGGCGTGGTCGGGGAGACCGTCGACCGGGTGACCGCCGTCTTCGACGAGGCGGGCCTGCGCCACCAGGTCGTGCTGGTCAACGACGGCAGCCGCGACGGCAGCTGGGACGTCATCGCCGACCGCGCCCGCCGCTCCGAGCACGTCGTGGCGCTCAACCTGCTGAAGAACTACGGCCAGCACCACGCCAACATCGCCGGGATGCGCGAGGCCACTGGCGACTACGTCATCACCATGGACGACGACCTGCAGAACCCGCCCGACCAGGCCCTGCTGCTCATCGAGAAGGCGCTCGAGGGCCACGACGTCGTCTTCGGGCGCTTCGAGCGCAAGCAGGCCCGGGGCTACCGCCGCCTCGGCACCAAGATGATCAGTGCGGTCAACCGTCGCGTCTTCGCGCAGCCGCCGGACCTCGCGGTGTCCAACTTCCGGATCCTGCGCCGCGACGTGGTCGACCGGATCTGCTCGTCGCGGACAGCGCACCCCTACATCACCGGCCAGGCGCTGATGTTCTCCAGCAACCCCGCCGACGTGCTGGTGCGCCACGACCCACGCACGGTGGGCACCAGCAACTACGGCATGCGCCGCATCCTGTCGCTGGTGCTGGCGATCCTGTTCAGCTATTCGGTGTTCCCGCTGCGCGCGGCCGCCGGCGTCGGCGTCGTGATCGCCGCCGCCAGCTTCCTGCTCGGCCTCTTCTACCTCGTCCGCGCCGTCTTCGTGGACTCCGCCGTGCCCGGCTGGACGACGATCGCGGTGCTGCTCGCCGTGCTCAACGGCGTGGTGATCATGCTGCTCTCCATGCTCGGCGAGTACGTCGTGCGCACCCTCGACGCGGTGAGCGTGGTCCGCACCTACCACGTGACGGAGCGCGTGGGCTCGTGACCGACCACTCCCCCCGCCACGCACTGCTGATCGGCGCCCAGCGGTGCGGCTCGACCTACCTCGCGACGGCGCTCGACGCCCACCCGCAGGTCACCCTGGCCCGCCCGGCCCGCCCCGAGCCGAAGGTCTTCTGCGACGAGGCGCTGGCCGCCCGCGGCGCCGAGTGGTACCGCCGGACGTGGTTCGCGCACGCCCGCGACGAG
>CAZDAO010000079.1:0-2330 GCA_964503015.1 uncultured Nocardioides sp.
CTGCGACCACCAGATGTCGAGGTTCGCGGTCGGAGCGAGGAAGCGCTCCTTCTGCTCGCGGGTGCCGAAGTGCGCGATCACCGGTCCGATCATCGAGGCGTTGAACGCCAGCGGGACCGGCACGCCGGCGCGCTGCATCTCCTCGTGCCAGAGGTGGCGCTGCAGCTCGGTCCAGTCCTGCCCGCCCCACTCGACCGGCCAGTGCGGCACCGCCAGCCCGGCGGCGTTGAGGACGCGCTGTGCCTCGACGATCTGGTCCCTGGTGAGGTGGCGTCCCTCCAGCACGGTGTCCCGGATCTCCTGGGGGACCTCGGTCGTGAAGAACTCCCGCATGCGGTCGCGGAACTCGGCGTCGGTGTGGCTGAGCTCGAGCTGCATGTGACTCCTCGCTGGATCTGGGTGGTGCCAGACGGATCAGGACGGCCGCACCATCATGGCGCGGCCGGCCTGATCCACAGGAGCAGGACCCGCCCGGGCGTCGGGTCAGCCGTTGGTGGCGTCGCTGTCGAGCACGAGCTGGGCGCTCTGCTCCTCGCCGTCGCTGGTCCAGGTCACCGTCACGGTGTCGCCGGGGCGGTAGGACCGGATCGTGGCGACCAGCGAGTCGGCGTCGGTGATGCGCTGGTCGTCGACCTTGCTGATGACGTCGCCCGGTTCCAGCCCGGCCTTGTCCGCGGTCGACCCGGGGGTCACCTCCCGCACGACGGCGCCGGTCTCGTCGGGGGTCTGCGGGTCGCCGACCTGGATGCCGAGCCGGGCATGGGTCGGCGTCTCGCCCTTGGCCATCTGGTCGACGATCGGCATGACCTCGTCGATCGGGATGGCGAAGCCCAGACCGATCGACCCGGCCTCGCCCGAGCCGTACGGCGACTGGGAGGCGGCCGTGCGGATCGAGGAGTTGATGCCGATCACGGCCCCCGTCATGTCCACGAGCGGGCCACCGGAGTTGCCGGGGTTGATGGCCGCGTCGGTCTGGATCGCGGGGTACGTCGTGGAGTTCCCCTGGTCGTCCGAGCCCACGTTGACCGGGCGGTTCAGCGCGCTGACGATGCCGCTGGTGACGGTCGAGTCGAGGCCGAAGGGCGAGCCGATCGCCACGACTCCCTCACCGACCCCCAGGTTGGCCGACTTGCCGATCGTGGCGGGCGTCAGGTCCGAGACGCCCTCGGCCTTGATGACGGCGGTGTCGGTGAGCGGGTCGGTGCCGAGGATCTCGGCGTCGGCGCTGGTGCCGTCGTCGAAGGACACCTTCAGCGAGCCACCGGCCTCGGCCATCTCGACCACGTGGTTGTTGGTCAGGATGGTGCCGTCGGCGGTCAGCACGATGCCGGAGCCGGAGGCGGTCCCCTCGTTGCCGCTGACGTCGATCTTCACCACGCTGGGCAGCACCTTCTGGGCGACCGACTCCACGGAGCCGTCCGCGGCGGGCGTCTCGGTCTGGCTGACCGTCGAGGTCGACGGGGTCTGCGTGCCGGCGGCGCCGGCGGGCTCGTCCTGCGTCGCGTCCCACAGGGCCGCGCCGCCGATCCCGGCGCCCCCGCCCACGAGGAGGGACGTGGCGACGACCATCGCCGCCAGGCCGGTACGCCGTCGGCGCGGGGCCGGCCGCTCGTCGGACCCGACGGCGCCGCCGGACCCGCCACCGGGCCACTGCGCGGTGGCGTGCTGGTAGGGGTTGTGGCCGGGCTGGGGAGCCGGGCCGCCGGACTGCTGCTCTGGGATCTGGGGGTCGCTCATGTCTTCGAGGGTGCGCCGCGACCCTGTGGATGCCCTGAGAACGCGCTGGGAAGGTGCAGAGACCTCCCCGGACCGCGGGGCCGGGATGCCGGCGCGGATCATCGGGGCAGGTCGGGGAGGGCCAGCCACTCCGCCCACGACAGGTCGCGGCCGACGTACCGTGGCCGCTCGAGCGGCCACGCCTCGGCGATCCAGCGCGGCACCAGGTCGTCCAGCGCCTGCTCGAGCTCGGTGCCGACGCACTCGTCGACGACCCACCAGGAGATCTCGGCGTCCGCGCCCGGCTTCTCGGGCGGGTCGATGTAGACGCATCCCAGCAGCGCGGTCTCGTCGGTGTCGAAGAGCGCGTAGTTGAAGGACTCGTGCGTCTCCATCTCGGCCGCGTGGCGGGCCAGGTCGGCGCGATCGGCCTCGGCCGACATGTTGGCCGGCGGCCAGCCCCAGGCCTCGCCGTAGATGCTCCACAGCCGGTCGCGCGAGCCCATGACCGCGACCATGTCGAGGGCGGTGTCGTCGGGGCTGATCGGGCGCAGGTGGTGGCCGAAGGGGACCTCGACCCGGAGCGGGTGGCGGAAGTCGGCGGGCAGCCAGGG
>CAZDAO010000079.1:2430-11259 GCA_964503015.1 uncultured Nocardioides sp.
GCCGTGATCCCGCCCAGGACCAGGCTGGTGATGCCGAGCCACCGGGCGTACGCGCCCTGCCTCGCGGCTCGGGCCAGCGCGAGCCCGGCGAGACCGGCGCCGCCCCACAACCACGGGATCGTGCCGATCCAGTGGTTGAAGAACGCCGCGCTCTCCGGCAGCACCAGGTCGGGGTCCTCGGCCAGGGCGAACGCGAACTCGGTGGTGAGGCCGGCGCCGAGCAGCTGGGCGACGGCGACGAGCCCGAGCCCCGCCGCGGCGACGCCGGGCAGCAGGCTGTCGGCCCCGGCGAGCCGCCGGAGCTGGCGGTGCAGGCCCGCGGCGAACACCACGAGCAGGACGCACGAGAGCATCGTCGCGGTGTGGAACACCAGGATCTGCGGCAGCTTGTCGGCGAGACGGTCGGTGATGGCTGCGGGATCGCCAGACACGTCGGGGTCGTAGACCGCGTCGACCATCCCGCTGGCGATGCCGCCGATCAGCCCGAGGACGCCGGCGGCGGTGCCGGCGAGCACCCAGCCCCGGCCGGCGGGTCCGGTCCCGGGTGGGTCGCCGGCTGCGCGGCTGGTGGTGGGTTCGTACGTCGTGCTCATGGCGGCTCCCTGAGGTCGAGGTGGTGGACACGGCGCTCCGCTCCGGGAAGGCGCCGTGCCACCACCCTCGACGCGGGCGGCCGCGCACACCACGGACAGCCGCAGGTGTACGAGTGGTGTGCGGGTGGTCGTCCGGGTGGTCGTCCGGGTGGTCGTCCGGGTGGTCGTCCGGGGTTGGGTCAGCCGTCCGCGGGCGGCGGGCGCAGCAGGGCCGCGGCCTCCTCGGTGGAGAAGCCGCGTCCGGTGTCGAGGGCGTCGTCGTAGCGGTCCGGCCCGAGGTGGGCACGGGCATCGGTCGCGGCGGCCTCGATCGCGGCCGTGTCCGGGCGGTAGTAGCCGTAGCCCCGGGCCCCCTGCGCCTCCCGGATCGCCTGCGCGGCGCCGAGCAGGAGCGGCACGCGTGCGTGCTGGCCGGATGCGGCGGCGAGGACGGCCCCGGCGTCGAGGAGGTAGGCGAGGTTGGCCTGGTCCCCTGTCTCCAGCGAGAGCCGGGTGCCCTCCTCGAGGTGGCGCCGCGCCGCGGCATGGTCCCCGCGGCCCACCTCGACCTGGAAGAGGTTGTAGAGCGCGATGTAAGACGTCAGCCGGTCCTCGCGACGCCTCGCCGAGGCCAGGCCTTCCTCGACGAGCCGCACCGCCTCGTCTGCGTCTCCGCCGAGCAGGGCCACCGTGCCGAGCCAGATGTGGGCGAGGGCCCAGGTCCACTCGACCTCCTCGCCGGCCGCCTCCGCGTGCACGATGGCCTCGTCGAACCACCTCTGTGCCGCAGGGAGGTCGCCCTCGACGAGGGCGACCAGGCCGTTGCCGGCGACGGCGTTGGACAGCGTGACCAGGTCGTCCCCGGCGTGCTCGTGGGCGCGTCCCCACCAGGCGGCCGCGGCGACGACGTCGTCCATCGCGAAGGCCATGGTGGCGGCGGCCAGGGCCGCACGGCCGTGCGCCAGTGGCGGGAGACGGTCGCCGTGCCGCAGCACGCTCTCGGCGAACCGCCGGCCGTGGTCGTGGTGCCCGCGCAGCCACCAGTAGAGCCACAGCTCCCAGGCCAGCCACGCCGGCGTCTCGACGTCGCCCTGCGCCAGGCTGCGTTCGGCGGCCGCGGTGAGGTTGGCGTGCTCGAGGTCGATGCGGGACAGCGCCTCGACCTGCCCGCCGTACCGGTAGCTCGAGCTGGTCTCGGCTGCCACCGCCAGGTAGTG
Source organism: uncultured Nocardioides sp. (assembly GCA_964503015.1). Lineage (GTDB taxonomy): Bacteria > Actinomycetota > Actinomycetes > Propionibacteriales > Nocardioidaceae > Nocardioides. Next base: position 4,220 of record CAZDAO010000079.1, read on the forward strand.
CTCCGCGTGGGCGCGGGCGGCGTCGTCCCACTCGCCCGACTCGCGCAGCAGGTCGCGGGCGTACTGCGCGACCGGCTCCAGGAGGCGCAGTCGGCCGGATGGCTCCGCGACGACGAGGGAGTGCTCGACGAGGGACTCGAGGCTGGCCACCACGTCGTCCGGCCCGGCGCCGGCGCGGGCGGCCACCGCCTCGAGGTCGGCGAGGGTGGTGCCGCCGATGAAGACGCCCATCAGCCGCAGCAGTCGACGGCCGTCCTCCTCGAGCAGGCCGTGGCTCCAGTCGAGGGTCGCGCGGATGGTGCGCTGCCGGGGAGGCAGGTCGCGCGGTCCTGCCTGCAGCGCGGTGTCGAGCCGTTGGAGCAGGGAGGCCGGGTCGAGCAGCCGGGAGCGTGCGGCGGCGAGCTCGAGCGCGAGCGGGAGTCCGGCCAGCCGTGCGCAGGTGGCGGCGACGGCGGCCGCGTCGGCGGGGTCGGCGCCCCACCCCGGTGTGACCCGCTGCGCCCGGTCCAGCAGCAGTCGCGCGGCAGGGGAGGGCGAGCCGTCCGGCAGGTCGTGGACCTCGAGCGGCTCGACGGCGTACTCCGTCTCGCCCCGCACCCTCAACGGCGCCCGGCTGGTGGTGAGCACGGTGAGGTCGGGCAGCGCCTCGACGAGCGCGGCCACGTCGGGCGCCGCGTCGAGGACGTGCTCGGCGTTGTCGAGCACGAGCAGGAGGTGCCGGCCGCGCAGCTGCTCGGCCAGGTCGTCGGCGACGGACCGGGCCGGGTCGCGCACGGCGTCGACCGCGTCGGCGATCGCGGGGAGCACCTGCTGCGCCTCCAGCAGCGGCGCCAGCTCCACGAGCCGTGCGCCGTCGGCGTAGCGCGGGCGCACCTCCGTCGCAGCGGCCAGGGCGAGACGGGTCTTGCCGACGCCGCCGAGCCCGCTGAGGGTGACCAGGCGGCTGGCCCGGAGCAGGTCGGCGACGCGCGAGACGTCGTCGTCGCGGCCGACCAGCGGCGTGGCCGGGGTCGGCAGGTCCCGGGGGACGTGGGTGGGCGCCGGGTCGGCGGACGGGCGTGAGGACCGTGCCGGCACCGCCGCGAGCAGTCGGGTGCGCTGGTCCTCGGCGAGGTCGAGGGCGGTGGCCAGCGCGCGGAGGGTGTGCGGGTAGGGGCGGGTGCGCGTGCCGCGCTCGAGGGCGCTGATCGCGTGCGGGCTCAGGCCCGCCCGGTGCGCGAGCTCCTCCTGGGAGAGCCCGGCACCCTCGCGCCACCCGCGCAGCAGCGACGCGAGCGTGCTCGCCGTGTTGGTCCCCACCGCACCTCCCGCGCCGGAGTGTAGTGAGCCGCGGCCGCTGCGGTCTGCAAGAACGGGGGCCAGGCACGCGGGGCGGCCATTGAAAGATCTTGCAGCCATTGCAAGACCTCTCAGTGGCCACCTACTGTGAGCGCGGTCACATTCCGTGACGCTCCGTCACATTCCGTCGCCTCCTCGGCCCGACTCTCGGGAGTCCCCGTGCGCCGCACTCCTCGCCCTCCTCGTCGTACGCTCCTCGTCCTCACGGGGCTGGCCACGCTCCTCGCCGGGCTGGCGCCCCTCGCGCCCGCCCGCGCCGACCACCGCGACGAGCCGCCGGCCACGGTGACCGTGGCCGGCAGCCTCCAGAGCGAGCTCGGCTGCACAGCGGACTGGACCCCCGACTGCACCCGGTCCGGGCTCGCGCGACAGGACGATGGGACCTGGGCGCTCGTCGCCGAGGTGCCCGCCGGGGCCTACGAGCTGAAGGTGACGATCAACGGGTCCTGGGACGAGAACTACGGCGCCGACGGGACGGCCGGCGGCGCGAACATCCCGCTCGTCCTGCAGCAGCCCGCCCGGCTGCGGTTCTCCTACGACGACACCACCCACCGCCTGGCCGTCGCCCCCGCCGACCAGCCGTCGCCCCGGCCCACGGCCGCCGACCGCCGCCTGGCCACGACGTCGCTGCGCGGACCGCTCACGCGCGAGAACTTCTACTTCGTGATGGCCGACCGGTTCGCCAACGGCGACCCCGCCAACGACGCCGGCGGGCTCGACGGCGACCGGATGGCCACCGGCCTCGACCCGACCCACAAGGGCTTCTTCCACGGCGGCGACATCCGCGGCCTCTCCGACCGGCTGGACTACATCGCCGGGCTCGGCACCACCGCCATCTGGCTCACCCCCAGCTTCCAGAACCGCCCCGTCCAGGGCACCGGCGACCAGGCGAGCGCGGGCTACCACGGCTACTGGGTCACCGACTTCACCCGCATCGACCCGCACTTCGGCACCAACGCCGAGCTGAAGGCGTTCATCGACAAGGCCCACGGACGCGGGATCAAGGTCTTCTTCGACATCATCACCAACCACACCGCCGACGTCATCGACTACGCGGAGGTCCAGCCAGGGGAGCCGCGCACCTACATCAGCAAGGCGGCCGAGCCGTTCCGGGACGCGTCGGGTGAGGCGTTCGACGACCGGCAGTACGCCGGTGGCGAGACCTTCCCGCGGCTCGACGCCGACGTCTCGTTCCCGTACACGCCGGTGTTCCGCGACGACGCCGACCGCACGGTCAAGGTGCCGGCGTGGCTCAACGACCCGACCAACTACCACAACCGCGGCGACTCGACCTTCGCCGGGGAATCCTCCACCTACGGCGACTTCGCCGGCCTCGACGACCTGTTCACCGAGCAGCCCGACGTGGTCGACGGGATGACGGAGATCTACAAGACCTGGGTCGACTTCGGCATCGACGGCTTCCGCATCGACACCGTCAAGCACGTCAACCTGGAGTTCTGGCAGGAGTTCGCACCGGCGATCCGCGACCACGCCGCCTCGATCGGCAACCGCGACTTCTTCGCCTTCGGCGAGGTGTACGACGCCGACCCGGCGTACCTGTCCACGTTCAGCACGACCGGCCGGCTCGACGCGACGCTCGACTTCGGCTTCCAGGAGGCGGGCACCGGCTTCGCCAAGGGCGGGGCGACCACGCGGCTGCGCGACTTCTTCGCCGGCGACGACTGGTACACCGACGCCGACTCCAACGCCTACGCGTCCCCGACCTTCCTGGGCAACCACGACATGGGTCGGATCGGCACGTTCCTGAGGGGCACCGACTCCGTGCTCGAGCGCGACCGGCTCGCGCACGCCCTGATGTACCTCACCCGTGGGCAGCCGGTCGTCTACTACGGCGACGAGCAGGGCTTCGTCGGCGACGGCGGCGACCAGGACGCGCGCGAGGACATGTTCGCGAGCCGCGTCGCCACCTACAACGACAACGACCTGATCGGCACCGGCGCCACCACCGCCGACGCCAACTACGACACCGGCCACCCGCTCTACCGCACCATCCGCGACCTGGCGCGGCTGCGGAGGACGTACCCGGCGCTGGCCGACGGTGCCCAGCTGCACCGCTACGCCTCGAACAGCGCGGGGGTCTACGCGTTCAGCCGGATCGACGCGGGGGAGCGGCGCGAGCTCCTCGTCGCGCTCAACAACGCCACGACCGCCAAGACCGTCACGGTCGCCACCGAGGTCCCGCACGGCAGGTTCACGCGGGTCTGGCCGGCCGGCCGGGCCAGCCTGCGTACGGACGGTGAGGCGCGGACCACCATCACCGTGCCGCCGCTGTCCGCCGTGGTGTGGCGTGCCGACCGTCGCATCCCCGGACAGGGCACCGCGCCGGCCATCCACCTCGAGAAGCCGTCGGCCGGCGGCACCGTGGGGGGCCGCTCGCCGATCACGGTCGGCGTCCCGGACGGCGGGTTCAACCAGGTCACGGTCGCCTGGCGGCCCGCAGGTGCGACGCAGTGGACGGCGCTCGGCACCGACGACAACGCGCCCTACCGCGTCTTCCACGACGTCAGCGCGATGCCGAAGGGCACCCTGCTGGAGTACCGCGCCGTGCTGCGCGACAGCAGCGGCAACCTCTCCGTCGCGTCGTCGTACGCCACGGTGGGCGACCCGGAGGCCGAGCCGACGCCGGGTGGCGGCGGGGGCGGCGGTCCGGTGACCCAGCCCGGGGCGGTGTCGATGCCCGGCAGCCACAACAGCGAGATCGGCTGCCCGGGTGACTGGCAGCCCGACTGCGCCCAGGCGCAGATGTCGCTCGACGCCGACGACCTGGTCTGGAAGAGGACCGTCTCCCTGCCCGCCGGTGACGTCGAGTACAAGGCCGCCATCGACAACAGCTGGGACGAGAACTACGGCGCCGGCGGCGTCCGCGGCGGCGTCAACATCCCGCTGGCCCTCGATGCCGCACGCGACGTGACCTTCTACTACGACCACGCCTCGCACTGGATCACCACCGACGCCAACGGCCCCATCGCCACCCTGGCCGGCAGCTTCCAGTCCGAGCTCGGCTGCCCGGCCGACTGGTCCCCCGACTGCATGCGCAGCTGGCTGAAGGACCTCGACGGCGACGGCACCTACACCTTCGCTGCGACCCTGCCGCCGGGCAGCTACGAGACCAAGGTCGCCCACGGCCTCTCGTGGGCGGAGAACTACGGACAGGACGGCGCACCCGACGGTGCCAACATCCCGTTCGACGTCCCCGCAGGAGGGGTCGAGGTGCTCTTCACTTACGACGTGACCTCGCACCGGCTCCAGATCGCGACCCGGGCGGCCGGGGCCTCGCCCGACCTCACCAAGGCCAAGGCGCAGTGGCTGCGCCGCGACCTCGTCGCGTGGGACGTCCCCGACCCCGAGTCGGGCCGCTACCGCCTGCACTGGTCGACCGCCGGCGACCTCGCCGTCGACGCAGAGGCGGTCACCGGAGGGTCCTCGCTCCCGCTGACGCACGACCCCGAGGGCCTGCCCGACGACGTGCTCGCCGACTTCCCGCACCTCGAGGGCTACGAGGCGTTCCGGCTGGACCGGCGCGCGGCGCGCCGGGTGCCGGAGATCCTGACCGGCCAGCTCGCGGTGGCGTCGTACGACCGGAGCGGAGCGCTGCACGACGCGACCGGGGTGCAGGTGCCCGGCGTCCTCGACGACGTGTACGCCGACGCCGCACGCGCCGACCTCGGCGCCACGTGGCGCGGTCGCCGGCCGTCGCTGGCGGTCTGGGCGCCCACCGCCCAGCGGGTCGTGGCCCGGGTCGGCGGGCGGCAGGTGCCGATGACTCGGCACCGCGACGGCACCTGGCGCGTCAGCGGGCCCGCCTCGTGGCGGGGCGCGCCCTACACCTACGACGTGACCGTGTGGTCGCCGTCGGCCGGGGCGGTCGTGACCAACCGGGTCACCGACCCCTACTCGGTCGCGCTGACCGCGAACTCCCGGGCCTCGCTGCTCGTCGACCTCGACGACCCGGCGCTCGCCCCGCCCGGCTGGTCACGCACGCGGCCGCCAGCGATCGCACAGCCCGAGGACCGCAACGTCTACGAGCTGCACGTGCGCGACTTCTCCATCGGCGACGAGACCGTGCCGGCGGCCGAGCGCGGCACCTACCTCGCCTTCACGCACCCGGAGGCTGCGGGCATGCGGCACCTGCGACGGCTCGCGGCCGCCGGCCTCAACACGGTGCACCTGCTGCCGGCCTTCGACATCGCCACGATCGAGGAGCGCCGCTCGGCCCAGCAGGTCCCGGCCTGCGACCTCGCGTCGCTCCCGCCGGACTCCACCGAGCAGCAGGCGTGCGTCGACGCCGTCCGCACGCGCGACGGCTTCAACTGGGGCTACGACCCGCTGCACTACACGACGCCGGAGGGGTCCTACGCCACCGATCCCAACGGCACGCGGCGCACGGTCGAGTTCCGCCGGATGGTCCAGGGGCTCAACGCCGCCGGCCTGCAGGTCGTGATGGACGTGGTCTACAACCACACGGCCGCGTCCGGCCAGGACGAGAAGTCGGTGCTCGACAAGGTCGTCCCCGGCTACTACCACCGCCTGTCCGCGGCGGGAGCGGTCGAGACCTCGACGTGCTGCTCCAACACCGCCTCGGAGCACCGGATGATGGAGAAGCTGATGATCGACTCCGTGCTCACCTGGGCGCGCGAGTACAAGGTCAACGGCTTCCGCTTCGACCTGATGGGCCACCACTCGCTGGAGAACATGACCCGGCTGCGCGCGGCCCTCGACCGGCTCACCGTGGCGCGCGACGGCGTGGACGGGAAGGGCATCTACCTCTACGGCGAGGGCTGGAACTTCGGCGAGGTCGCCGACGACGCGCGCTTCGTGCAGGCGACCCAGCGCAACCTCGCCGGGACGGGCATCGGATCGTTCAGCGACCGGCTGCGCGACGCCGTACGAGGTGGCGGGCCCTTCGACGAGGACCCGCGGGTGCAGGGCTTCGGCTCCGGCCTCTTCACCGACCCCAACGGTGCCGCGGTCAACGGGACCGCCGAGGAGCAGCTGGCCGACCTGCTGCACGCCCAGGACCTGGTCAAGCTGGGCCTGGCCGGCAACCTGGCCGACTTCACCTTCCGTGACTCCAGCGGGGCGGAGGTCGTCGGCTCCGACGTGGACTACAACGGGCAGCCCGCCGGCTACGCCGCCGACCCCTCGGAGACGGTGACCTACGTCGACGCCCACGACAACGAGACGCTCTTCGACTCCCTCGCCTTCAAGCTGCCGCAGGGTACGACGATGGCCGACCGGGTCCGGATGAACACCGTCTCGCTCTCGACGGTCGCCCTCTCCCAGGGCGTGGTGTTCTGGCACGCCGGCACCGACCTGCTCCGCTCGAAGAGCCTGGACCGCAACTCCTACGACTCCGGCGACTGGTTCAACCGGGTCGACTGGCAGCGCCGGGACAACGCCTTCGGCTCCGGCCTGCCGCTGCGCGCGGACAACGAGGCGAAGTGGCCCTACATGCGCCCGCTGCTCGCGGACCCGGCGCTCGACCCCGGACCGGAGGCGATGGACGCGGCGCACGCCCGCGCGCAGGACCTATTGCGGATCCGGATGTCGTCGCGGCTGTTCCGGCTCGGCTCGCTGGACGCGATCCAGGACAAGGTGTCGTTCCTCGACGCCGAGCCGGGCGTGGTCGCGATGCTCATCGACGACACCGCGGGCACCGACGCCGACCCCGGCCGCGACGG
>CAZDAO010000080.1:0-1490 GCA_964503015.1 uncultured Nocardioides sp.
GACCACACGCGCGAGGGCACGATCTGGCCGGTCGACGCCAACCTGCGGCCCGAGGGCAGCCAGGGGCCCCTCGTCCGCACGCTGGCGAGCCATCGCGGCTACTACGAGCGGTGGGCCAAGACCTGGGAGTTCCAGGCGCTGCTCAAGGCCCGTCCGGTGGCCGGTGACACCGCGCTGGGGCGCGCCTACGTCGACATGATCGACCCGATGGTGTGGAGCGCAGCCGAGCGCGACGGCTTCGTCTCCGACGTGCAGGCGATGCGCCGCCGCGTCATCGACCACCTGCCGGCGCACGAGGTGGACCGCCAGCTCAAGCTCGGCCCGGGTGGCCTGCGCGACGTGGAGTTCGCGGTCCAGCTCCTGCAGCTGGTGCACGGTCGCGCCGACCCGTCCCTGCGGGAGGGCGCCACGCTGAGCGCGCTCGCGCGGCTGACCGCCGGTGGCTACGTCGGCCGCGGCGACGGCGAGAAGCTGCACGAGGCCTACACCTTCCTGCGCACCCTGGAGCACCGGATCCAGCTCCACCAGCTGCGCCGCACCCACGTCCTGCCCGACGACGAGGCCTCGCTGCGGCGGCTGGGCCGCTCGCTCGGACTCTTCTCGGAGCCCGTCGCCCAGCTCGACAAGCAGTGGCGCTACCACCGCCGCGAGGTGCGCCGGCTGCACGAGAAGCTCTTCTACCGGCCGCTGCTCGGCGCGGTCGCCAAGCTCGCCGGCCCGGAGGCGCGGCTCTCGCTCGAGGCGGCCGAGGTGCGGCTGGCCGCCCTCGGCTACGCCGACCCGAAGGCCGCGCTGCGCCACCTGGAGGCGCTCACCAGCGGCGTCTCCCGCACCTCCGACATCCAGCGCACGCTGCTGCCGGTGCTGCTGGAGTGGTTCGCCGACTCGCCCGACCCTGACGCCGGCCTGTTCGGCTTCCGCCGGATCAGCGAGAGCCTGGGGCGCACGCCGTGGTACCTCACGATGCTCCGCGACGAGGGGGAGGTCGCCGAGCGACTGGCCTACGTCCTGGGCACCTCCCGCTACGCCACCGACCTGCTCGAGCGCGAGCCGCAGGGCGTGAAGATGCTGGGGGAGTCGCTGACACCGCTCAGCGCCGAGGCCGCGCTCACCGAGATGGAGGCGCTGGTCGAGCGCGCCGACTCGCCCGAGGCCGCGGTCGTGGCCGTGCGCGCCGTACGCCGCCGCGAGCTCCTGCGGATCGCGTGCGGCGAGCTGGTGGCGGGGACCGACGTGGCCCTCGTCGGGCAGGGCCTCAGCCGGCTCACCGACGCGACGTTGCAGGCCACCCTCGACATCGCCACCGAGTCGGTGCGGCGCCAGCGCGGGCTCGACGTGGCGCCGAGCCGCATCGCGGTGATCGCGATGGGCCGCTACGGCGGGTTCGAGCTGTCCTACGGCAGCGACGCCGACGTGATGTTCGTGCACGAACCGGTCGAGGGCGCCGAGGCGCAGGTGCCGCAACATCTCGCGGGCAAATTGCAGAAGGG
>CAZDAO010000080.1:1500-11219 GCA_964503015.1 uncultured Nocardioides sp.
GTCGTCGTTCGCCACGGCCGTCGTCTCGGAGGTGCGACGGCTCTTGTCCCTGCCCGCCAGCGACCCGCCGCTGGAGGTGGACCCCGACCTGCGCCCGGAGGGGAAGAACGGGCCGATGGTGCGGACCGTGGAGTCCTACGCCGCCTACTACGCGAAGTGGTCCCACGTGTGGGAGTTCCAGGCGCTGCTGCGTGCGGACCCGGTGGCGGGCGACGAGGCGCTGCGGCGCAGGTTCACCGAGCTGGTCGACCCGCTGCGGTTCCCGGAGGAGGGGATCTCGGAGGCCGACGTGGTGGAGGTGCGCCGGATCAAGGCGCGCGTCGACGACGAGCGGCTGCCCCGCGGCGCGGACCGGCAGACCCATCTCAAGCTCGGGCGCGGCGGACTGGCCGACGTCGAGTGGACCGTGCAGCTCCTGCAGATGCGGCACGCCGGCCGGGTCGAGGAGCTCCGGACACCGCAGACGCTGCCGGCGCTGGAGGCTGCGGCGGCCGCCGGGCTCGTCGCCGAGGACGACGCCCGCACGCTGGCCGAGGCGTGGCGGCTGGTGAGCCGGGTGCGCAACGCCGTGACGCTCGTGCGCGGGCGACCCGCCGACCAGCTGCCGCGTGATGCGCGCGAGCGGGCCGCGGTGGCCCGGGTGCTGGGGTACCCGCCGGGCTCGTCGGACCAGATGGTTAACGACTACCTGCGCACGACCCGGCGCGCGCACGCCGTGGTGGAGCGGGTCTTCTGGGAATGAAGGTCTCCTGTTCATCCGGCTCAGAAGAAGGTATCGTCTTCACATGAGTGACATGAAGCATGATGCTTCAGTGACGATGATCGGCGACCTGGTGGGGTCGCGGTTGAGCGAGGACCGCGCAGCCGTGCACGCCCGGTTCGTGGAGGCCGTCGACGCCGTCAACGCAGAGTTCGCGCCCCCGGTGCCGCTGCGCATCGGCGTCGGCGACGAGTTCCAGGGCATCTTCGCCGACCTCGGGTCGGCGATCGCGGCCACCCTCCGGGTGCGGATGGCGCTGTGGCCCGACGTCGACGTGCGGCAGGGCATCGGCTGGGGACGCGTGCTGGTGCTGTCGGAGGAGCCGCGGGTCGAGGACGGGCCGGGGTGGTGGGCCGCGCGGTCGGCGATCGAGGCGGTGGAGGTCCACGAGCGCAAGGCCGCGCTGCGGGCGGTGCGCACGGCGTACGCCGCCGCCGAGGGGGAGCCCGGCCCCGACCCGGCCCTGGTCAACGCCGCCCTGATGATGCGCGACCAGGTCGTCAGCGGCCTGTCGGAGCGGTCGATGTCGGTGCTGGATGGTCTGCTGAGGGGCAGGCGGCAGCAGGAGATCGCGGAGGAGCTGGGCATCAGCCCCTCGGCGGTGTCGCAGCGGGTCCGCGCCGACGGGCTCGGTGTCCTGCTGGCCGCCGACGAGCTGGTGCGCGGGCTGTGAGGTCCGCGGTGGCGCGAGCCGGGGGCGGGGCAACGAACGTGGGAGGCATGCAATGAGCTGGCTCGGGATCCTGCTGGTCGGGTTCGCCGTCACCGACCTGACGCACTCGGTGCGCAAGGTCAAGGTGCTGCCGCAGGTCGTGGGGGTCCTGGCGGTGCTGGTGCTCGGCGTCCTCGCCGACCTGACGACCGGGCGTGACCTGCTCGCGCTCCTCGTGGTGGCCGTCGCGGTGCTGGTCTGGGGCTTCGCGGTGACGTGGGGCTTCGGGCATCCGGCCCAGGCGGCCGCCTGGCTCCCGCTCGGCGTCTTCGTCGCAGCGCTCGTCACCGGCGTCGCCTGCTCCGGGCTGGCGCCCGAGGCGGGCGGCCTCCTCGACCGGTGGCTCGGTTCCGTCGCGCTGCCGCTCGCCGAGGGCCTGGACGCCGACCGCTTCCTGCTCCTGCTCGGCGCCTTCGGCGTGCAGCTGTCGACGGGCAACGTGCTGGTCCGGCTGGCCCTGAAGTCGACCGGCACGATCAACCCGCGCAAGGACGGCGGCCTGCCGCCCACCCAGCTGAAGGGTGGCCGACTGCTCGGTCCGCTCGAGCGCGTGTTCATCCTGTCCCTCGCCCTGGGAGGTCAGGTGACGGCGGCCAGCATCGTGGTGGCGGCCAAGGGCCTGCTCCGCTTCCCCGAGCTGTCCTCGCGCCAGGAGCAGCAGACGGTGCACGAGATGACCGAGTACTTCCTGCTCGGCTCCTTCGTGTCCTGGCTCGTCGCGCTGGCGTCGTACGTGCTGCTGGTCTGACGTGGCCGGCCATCGCCGCCGCGGTGGTGGGCACGGCGAACCCCGTCGGTCGAATGGTTGAACAATCCGGAGACCCATGGCGCCGGGGCCCGTGGTGCTGCTGAGATTGCGCCATGCCCCTCCGGACCCCCGCCGCCCTGCTCGCCCCGCTGCTGACGTTGGCCCTCGGTACGACGCTCGCCGCCGTCGCGCCGACGGCCGGTGCCGCCGATCCCGGCCCGACCGGGACGACGCAGGAGAGGAAGGCGGCCGAGGCGGCGCTGGACGCAGCCCAGGACGCACTGGCCGCGGAGGTCGAGGGACGGGGTGTTGACCAGACCCTGGCGATGCGTGACCTCTTCGTCGCCAAGGACGCCCTGCGCGGCGCCGACCGGGCTGCTGCCGACCGGCTGCTGGCCCGCCCGACCACGCCGCCGGACGACCCGAACGACCCGCGCGACATCTACTACGGCCCTAACGCCGACCTGCAGACGGAGTGCAGCGGAGCGTTCTGCCTGCACTGGGTCGAGGAGGGCCCGCACGCCGCGACGCCCGAGTTCGCCGCGACCGCCTTCGGCACGATCGCCCACGTCGCCGGCGTCTATGCCGCTGCGGGCTTCAAGCGCCCGTTGCCCGATGCCGGGCAGGAGGGTGACACCCGCATGGACTTCTACCTCGGCGACATCGACTCCGTCGGCGCACTGGGCTACTGCCGCTCGGACGCGGACGGTCCGGTGGTCGGCAGCGCGTGGTACGCCTACTGCGGCTTCGACAACGACTACGCCAACACCCCGTGGCTCTCACCCGAAGCGGCGCTGGGGATCACCGTCGCGCACGAGTACTTCCACGCCGTCCAGTTCGCCTACGACGCGGAGGACGACGGCTGGCTGATGGAGTCCACGGCCACCGCGATGGAGGACGAGCTCTACGACGACGTCAACGACAACGCGTTCTTCCTCAACTACGGCCAGCTAGGCGACCCCGAGGTCTTCGGTCCGCCTGCCGGGCCGGCCACGCCGCTCGACGCCTTCGACATCAACTCTTACGGCAACTGGGCCTTCTGGCGCTTCATGACCGAGAGGTACGACGACGAGACCGCCGGCGTCCCGAACCTCGTCCGCCAGGTCTGGGAGGCCCTCGACACCACCAAGCGGCCCAACGCGCTCCACTCCCTGCAGGCCGTCGACAAGGTGCTCGCCGCGCGCCGCACCTCCATGCCGGAGCAGTACGCCGCGTTCGCCGACGCCAACCAGCACCCCGCCGACTCCTACGACGAGGCGGCCGAGCAGGGCTACCCGACCGCGCCGGACACGATCGACACCGTGCAGCTCGCGCGGAAGTCGCCGCAGGCGCGCCGCAGCGTCGCGCTCGACCACCTCACCAGCGCCACCGGCGAGGTGCTGCCGTTTGCGGGAAGCAAGCTGCTGCTCGTGCGGGTCGACCTGACCGACGCCCGGGTCGCCCGGGCCGTGGTGACGGTGAATCGCGCGGATGGCGGCACCTGGACCACCCCGGTGCCCACGCTGAGGAACGGCAAGGGTTTCGTCATCGTGCCCTTCGCGGCACGCCGGGTCTCCTCGGTGGAGGTGACCCTGGCCAACGGCAGCACGCGGATGACCGGGTGCGGCGGCGGCAGCGCCTACGCCTGCGGCGGCACGAGCCCCGACGACGGCCTCGCCGCCGAGGTCAGGTTCCAGGCGGTCGGCTGACCGCGGGCGACGGATCGGCCCGGCGGGCGGCGCGTCGCGAGGCGACGCCCTCGTCGGTGCAGAAGCCGCGACCGTGGTGCTTGAGGCACAGCAGGCCGAGGAGGCGGCCGTCGGCATCGACCACCGCGGCGCGTCGGCGTCCGGCCGCCTGCATGGTGCGGCGTACGTCGTCGGCGCGCAGGTCGGCACCGACGGTCCGGCCGGCGAGCCGGGCGTGGGGGAGCGCGTCACCGCGCGCACCCGCGGCGGCCGCCAGGTCCTCGCGGACGAGCGTGCCCAGCAGCGGCTCACCCACCCGGCCGGTCGGGGTGAGCAGCACCATGTGGACGTGCGTGCTGCCGAAGACGGTGCGCACCTCCTCGAGGCTCACCGATCCCTCGAGCACGATGGGGGACCGGAGCATCACCTCGGCCACCTGTCCGGTCACGGGTCAACCCTACGAGACGTCTTCTCAGAGGCGCAGGACGCGACCGGCGACCACGAGGTGCACCTCGTCGCAGGCGGCGGCGACGCGCTGGTTGACGGTGCCGAGGAGGTCGCGGAAGAGGCGCCCGGAGCGGTGCTCGGGGACGACGCCGAGGCCGACCTCGTTGGTGACGAGGACGACGTCGAGGTCGCTCCCGCGCAGCACCTCGACCACCTTGTCGGTGCGGGACACGACGAGCTCGAGCACCGTGTCGTTGTCCTCGTCCCAGGCGTCCGCGTCGTCGACGACGGCGGTGAGCCAGGTGCCGAGGCAGTCGACCAGGACCGGGTCCTGCCCCTGCCGGATGGCGTCGGCGAGGTCCTGGGTCTCCAGGGTCTGCCAGGTCGAGGGCCGGCGGGCCCGGTGGGCGGCGATGCGGGCCGCCCAGTCCGGGTCGGTCTCGACGTCGGGGGAGGGGCCGGGCGCGACGTAGGTCGCGGGCCCGTCGCCGACCAGGGCCTCGGCGTGGGACGACTTGCCCGACCGGACGCCGCCGGTGACCAGGATCCGCATGGCGCGCATCCTCCCAGAGCGCGATCCGTCATCCCGAGGCGGACCGACAGGAGCGGGTCCGCATGACGGATCGAGGGGGCCGAGCTGCTCAGACCGTCGCGGCGGCCAGGACGAGCACGGCGAAGGAGAGTTCGACGGCCGCGCCGAGGACGTCGCCCGTGATCCCGCCGAGACGGCGTACGCACCGCACGAGCAGGGCGACGACAGCGGCCACCATCCCGAGGAGGCCGAGCAGCGTCGGCACCGCTGAGCCCAGCGCCTGCCCGGCGAGGGCGGCCACGACTGCCGCCACCAGGAGGGTGGCGACCGCACCGACCACCGGCACCGCGCCGATGTGGGTCGCGCCGAGGCCGTCGGCACGTGCCGCGGGCACGCCCCTCACGCACGCGACCGCGAGGGCGGCACGGGAGGCGCAGACGAGCAGGCCCACGGCCCACCAGCCGTGCTCGTGGGGCACCACGGCGGCGAGGCCGGCCGCCTGGAGACCGCTCACCAGCACCACCGCGACCACGCCCGCCGGCCCGACGGGTCCGGTGCGCATCACCTCGAGCGAGCGTTCCGCGGAGTACGACGCGGTGAGGCCGTCGGCGGTGTCGGCCAGGCCGTCCCAGTGGAAGGCGCGTGTCCCGAGGGCGAGCGTGAGCAGGACGACGTACGCCGTCGCGAGGGCCGGCAGGTCGACGAGGCCGGCGACCGCGACGACCAGCGCCGCGGCGGCGCCGAGGGGGAGTGCGGCGAGCGGCGCGAGGACCATCGCCGTGCCCGCGACCGCGCGGTCGACCCGGCTCGGTGTGGGCACCCGGACCGCGGTGAGCGTGCCGGTCGCGTGGAGCCAGCCGTCGCGCAGGATGGCGGCTCGGGTCACGAAGGCAGGACCTCGGACAGCAGCGCCACGTCGCGCAGCACCGCGACTCCCGAGCGCAGCAGGGGGAGCGCGGCCACGGCGCCGGAACCCTCGCCCAGGCGCATTCCGACGTCGAGGAGCGGCTCGAGGCCGAGGGACTTCAGTGCGTGCGTCTGGGCGGGCTCGGTCGACCGGTGGCCGGCGACCCACCACGCGCAGGCGCCCGGCGCCAGCGCCTCGGCGACAATCGCGCAGGCCACGGACATCAGTCCGTCGAGCAGCACCGGCGTGCCGAGCCGGGCTGCCTCGACGAGGAATCCCGTGGTCGCGGCCAGGTCGGCACTGCCGAGCGCGCTGAGGACCTCGACCGGGTCGTCGGTGCGGCCCAGGACGCGGTCGAGCGCCTGTGCGACCACGTCGCGCTTGCGGGCCCAGCCGGCGTCGTCGATGCCGGTGCCGCGGCCGGTGACCTCGTCGGCCGGGAGGCCGAGGAGGGCGGCGACGAGCGCGGCGGCCGGGGTGGTGTTGCCGATGCCGAGGTCGCCGGTCATCAGCAGCTGACCCCCCGCTCCGACCTCCTCATGGGCCAGCCGCGCGCCGAGCGTGAGCGACTGCTCGGCCTCCTCGCGGGTCAGCGCGTCGGTGAGGTGGATCGCGCCCGAGCCGCGGCGCACCTTGTGGGCGGTGACCTCGGCGGGCAGGTCGTCGAGGTCGGCGTCGACCGCGACGTCGAGGACCCGCACGGTGACGCCGTGCGCCTGCGCGAGCGCCGAGACGCCGGCGCGACCGGCGACGATTGTGCGCACCATCGCCTCGGTGACGGCCGGTGGGTAGGCCGAGACGCCGTGTGCGGCGACGCCGTGGTCGCCGGCGAGCACGACGAGGCGTACGTCGTCCAGGGGACGCGGCGGCACCTCGCCCTGCACGGCTGCGAGCCAGGCGCCCAGCTCGCCGATGCGGCCGAGGGCTCCGGCAGGCGTGGCGAGCCCGGCGAGGCGCTCCCGGGCGCGGGCGGCGATGTCGGGCGAGGGCGGCGCGATGCGGGTGTGGTCCATGGCCGGGCCAGCCTAGGGCCCGCCGTTGGGCCCGGCACCTGCCAGTCTTGGCCCGTGACCGGCCACTCCGTCCTGCAGCTCCCGGTGCCCGCGCTGGAGGAGTGGGTCCGGGCGCGGACCGCCCACTACGACGACGGCTTCGTCTCGGCCGACCCGAGGTTCGGGCACGCGCACGTGACGGCGCTGGGCCCCTTCGACCCGGAGCCGTCGGCCGACGTGCTGGAGCGGGTGGCACGTCTCGCCGCGGCAACTGCTCCGGTCGCGGTGCGGCTGGCGGACCTGGCGCAGTTCCCCAACGGGATCATCCACGTCGTGCCCGACCCCGACCACGCCCTGCGGGACCTGACCGCCAGGCTCGTCGCGGCCTTCCCTCAGTGGCCGCCGTACGGCGGTGAGTTCGGCGACGACGTCGTGCCCCACCTCACCGTGGACGCCGCCTCCGACGCGGTGAGCCTGTCCTCGACCGCCGCGCTCCTCGCCGACGTGCTGCCCGTCGAGGTCGTGCTCGACCGGCTCCAGCTGGCGTGGTGGGAGTCGGGCGACTGCCACGTCCGGCAGGAGTGGCGGCTGGGCTGAGGGTGGGCCGAGGGTGGGCTGAGGGGTCCTGTGGCAGGATCGCGGCATGGCTTCCTGGGCACACCTCGAGATCACTGTCGACGACCAGGGCAACGTCGAGGTCGGTGGCTACAACGCCGACCCCGAGGCGCTCGTCGAGGGCACCGAGTCGTGGGAGGACCTCCTCTCCACGCTGGGCGTCAACGGCTGGGAGCTGGTCCAGGTCATCCCCGGGCCCGAGACGACGTACTGGTTCAAGCGCCAGGCCTGACGTGGCCGACCTCCCCGGCGACGCCGACCTGCCGTCGCGGTTCCGGGCGGCGTCCGCCAGCGCAGAGGCGGTCTTCTGGCGTGCGCCCGGCAGCCCGGCGGAGACCTTCCGCGAGCTCGCGGCGTTCGCCGAGGAGCACGGCGTCGAGTGGGACCGCTACGGCGAGCGCGGGGCCGTGGCGCAGCTCGAGTCCGAGGTCGCGGAGCTGCTCGGCAAGCCCGCCGCGGTGATGTTCCCGAGCGGGATCATGGCCCAGCAGGCGGCGTTGCGTGCCTGGTGCGACCGGTCCGGTTCGCGTCGCGTCGCGTTGCCCGACCTCTCGCACCTCGTCCACCACGAGCAGGACGGCCCCCGCCGCGGGATGGGGCTGGAGCTGGAGTGGCTGACCACCGGGCGGGAGATCGCCAGCGCCGCCTCGCTCGACGCGGTCGGCGGCCGGCTGGGTGCAGTCATGGTCGAGCTGCCGCTGCGCGACGCCGGCTGCCTGCTTCCGTCGTGGGACGACCTGGTCGGGCTGTCCGAGGCTGCCCACGAGCGTGGGGTGCCCTTCCACGCCGACGGCGCCCGGATCTGGGAGTCGGTCGGCCACTGGGGCAGGACCCTGGCCGAGGCCGCCGACCTCGTCGACTCGATGTACGTCTCGCTCTACAAGGGCCTCGGCGGCACCAGCGGCGCCCTGGTGGTGTGCCCCGACGACCTCGCCGGCGAGCTGCGCACCTGGCGGACCCGCATGGGCGGCACCATCTTCTCGATGACCGCCGCGGCGCTCGGCGGGCTGATGGGGCTGCGCGAGGACCTCGGCCGGTTCGACCGCTACCGGACCTGGGCGCTCGCGCTGGCCGGCGAGCTGCGTGGGCGGGGGATCCGGACCTTCCCCGAGGAGCCGCACATCGCGACCTTCCTCGCCTACGCCCCCGGCGAGGCCGACGAGGTCAACGAGCGGCTGGTCGCCCACGTCGAGGAGCACGGCGTCGTCCCTTCCGGGCTGTGGCGCGCGAGCGAGGTGCCGCGGTGGGTGGTGACCGAGCTGACCTGCTACGACGGGGCCGCCCATCGAGACCCCGCCGAGGTGGCCGAGCAGATCGCCGCCGTGGTGGCCTGAACCACCGCATCGCCAGCAGGCCGGTGATGCCGCGCCGCGCGTCGGCGTCCCCTACATTCCTCCCGTGAGTGCACAGGCCCCTTCCGCTGTCATCCTGATCCGCGCGACCAGCTTCGTCCCCAACCCGGCGACGGCCGCCGACAACGCCTTCCAGTCCGACGCCCCCGAGGGCCAGTCCGACTACACGACGTCGGAGAAGGCGCTCGCCGAGATGGACGCGCTCGCGGCGGCGCTGCGCGACGTCGGCGTACGGGTGCACGTGTTCGACGACGACGACCACACCCGTCCGGACAGCGTCTTCCCGAACAACTGGGTCTCCACCCACGCCGGCGGCACCGTCGCGGTCTACCCGATGTACGCCTCCAACCGCCGCCACGAGCGTCGCCACGACGTCCTGGAGATGCTCAAGTCGGAGTACCGCGTGCAGGCGATCGTCGACTACTCCGGCCTCGAGCCCGACGGCATCTTCCTCGAGGGCACGGGCGCGATGGTCCTCGACCACGTCTCGCGGGTGGCCTACACCGCGCGCAGCCACCGCGCCGACGTGGCGGTGCTCGAGCGGTTCTGCACCGACTTCACCTACGAGCCGATGGCCTTCGACGCCGTGGACTCCGACGGCGTGCCGGTCTACCACACCAACGTCATCGCCTGCATCGGCACCGACGTGGCGATGATCGCGCTGGAGATGATCCCGGACGAGCACCGCCGCGAGCAGGTGCGCGAGCGCCTCGCGGTCACCGGCCGCACGATCATCGAGCTCACCGAGGAGCAGGTCCGGGAGTTCGCCGGCAACGCCGTCGAGCTCTGCGGGCGTACGCCGGAGGGCAAGCGCCGCTACGTCATGGCCATGTCGGCCCGGGCGAAGCGTTCGCTGCGCCCCGAGCAGGTCGCCGCCATCGAGGAGTCCTGCGAGATCGTCGCGGTCGAGATCCCGACCATCGAGCTCGCCGGCGGGTCGGTGCGCTGCATGATCGCCGGCATCCACCTCGACCGCCGCCCGCCGCT
>CAZDAO010000081.1:0-11154 GCA_964503015.1 uncultured Nocardioides sp.
GCCAGTCGGCCTGGCGCAGGACGTCGAGGTCGTGCTCGACGACGACCACCGTGTTGCCGGCGTCGACGAGCCGGTGCAGCTGGCGCAGCAGCAGAGCGATGTCTGCGGGGTGGAGTCCGGAGGTCGGCTCGTCGAGCAGGTAGAGGGCATGGCCGCGGTGAGCGCGCTGGAGCTCGGTGGCGAGCTTGATGCGCTGTGCCTCCCCGCCGCTGAGCTCGGTCGCCGGCTGTCCAAGTCGCAGATAGCCCAGACCCACCTCGCGAAGCGTCTGGAGGCTGCGTGCGGCGGCCGGTACGTCGGCCAGGAACGTGGCGGCGTCGTCGACGGACAGGTCGAGGACCTCCGCGATGCTCTTGCCACGGTAGGTGATCTGGAGCGTCTCGGGGTTGTAGCGATCGCCGTGGCACGTCGGGCAGGGAGCGTAGGTGCCAGGCAGGAACAGTAGCTCGACGGAGACGAATCCCTCGCCCTGACAGGTCTCGCAGCGGCCCCCGGCGACGTTGAAGGAGAAGCGGCCGGCGCCGTAGCCGCGGGCCCGGGCCGCGTCCGTGGCGGCGTACAACTTCCGCACGGCATCGAACATCCCCGTGTACGTCGCGAGGTTGGACCGCGGCGTCCGGCCGATCGGGCGCTGATCGACCAATACCAGTCGGTCGAACGACTCACGAGCAGTCGGGTCCTCGGCCAGGATCTGGGTGACCAGGGTCGACTTGCCGGACCCGGACACCCCGGTGACGGCGGTCAGCACGCACAGCGGGATATCGACAGACAGGTCGCGCAGGTTGTGACGATGTACGCCGGTCAGTCGCAGCCAGCCCTGCGGGGCCCGCGCATCGTGCACGAGCCGCTCAGCGCGACCGAACAGGTAGGCGCTGGTGACCGACTCAGTCACGTCCTCCAGGCCCGCGACAGGGCCGCTGTGAAGCACTCGACCTCCGGCCTCGCCCGCACCCGGGCCGATATCGACGACCCAATCTGCTCGTCGTACGACGTCGAGGTCGTGCTCCACGACGAACAGTGTGTTGCCGGACGCCTTGAGGCGGTCCAGGACATCCAGCAGCGGCTCCGCGTCGGCCGGGTGCAGGCCGGCGAAGGGCTCGTCCAGGACGTAGACGACTCCGAACAGGCCCGAGCGCAGCTGGGTGGCGATCCGCAGGCGCTGCGCCTCTCCGGGCGACAGCGTCGTCGAGCTCCGTCCCAGGCTGAGATAACCCAGGCCCAGATCGAGGAACACCTCGACGCGCGTGACCAGGTCAGTGCAGATCCGCGCCGCGACCTCGTCGGCACCCGCGGGCCGCTCAGCGACTGGACGCAGCAGAGCCACCAGCGCTGTGAAGGGCAGGTCGTTGACCTCGGCGATCGAACGCCCGAGAAAGGTCACCGCGAGGGCCTCGGGCCGTAGTCCACTGCCCTGGCAATCCGGGCAGGGCGCTTCCTCCACGAACCGCATGGCCCGCTCGCGCATCCGCTCGCTCGTGGAGTCGGCCAGCACGTGCATGACGTGGCTGCGCGCGCTCCAGAACTTCCCGTAGTAGCCGTGGTCGACGCGACCTGGTTCCGGCTCGATGAGCACCGAGGGCTGCTCGTCGGTGAACAGCAGCCAGTCGCGGTCCCGCTTCCTGAGACTGTGCCACGGCTTGTCGACGTCGATGCCGAGCCCCATCACGATGCTGCGCAGGTTGGCCCCCTGCCACGCGCCCGGCCACGCGGCGATCGCCCCTTCACGGATGCTCAGGGACGGGTCCGGGACAAGCAGCTCCTCGGTGACGTCGTGCACGACGCCCAGGCCGTGGCAGCGCGGGCACGCGCCCGCGCTGGTGTTGGGCGAGAACGCCTCGGCCGCGAGGTGATCGGCACCAGCCGGGTAATCGCCGGCCCGCGAGTAGAGGATCCGCAGCAGGTTGGACAGCGTGGTGATGGTGCCGACCGACGAGCGTGAGGTGGCCGCGCCCCGGCGCTGCTGAAGTGCGACCGCAGGCGGCAGGCCGGTGATCTCCTGGACGTGCGGGGCACCGACCTGCTGCAGCAGCCGGCGCGCGTAGGGCGCGACCGACTCGAAGTAGCGGCGCTGCGCCTCGGCGTACAGCGTTCCGAAGGCCAGCGACGACTTCCCCGACCCAGAGATCCCGGTGAACGCCACCATCACGTTGCGAGGAATGTCCACGTCAATGTTGCGCAGGTTGTTCTCATCGGCACCGCGGACACGCACAAAGCCATCGGTCGCATCGATGGTCACGTGCTGCCCCTGTCGGTGGCTCTCGGCTTGCTCTACAACAAAGTATCGCGTTCCCCGAAGAGTGCTTGAGACTCCCACGGCGAAACGGGCCCGCCCTCCGAAGCCCACTGTGAGCTGATGTACGCGAGCATCAAGGTCGGCGAGTGGGTGAGGAGCACCGTATGCGTGACGATGATCTCGGCAATGCGGATGAGCAAGCAGCCGAAGACACAGCAGATCGGTCGGTCGGAACGCTGGAGTTGTTCTTCGACCTGGTCTTCGTCTACGCGATGTCGCAGGTCACTGTCCTGATGCTCGCGGACATCTCCTGGGCGGGGTTCGGCCGCGGGATTCTGGCGCTCGCTGCTGTGTGGTGGGCGTGGGCCTGCTACGCCTGGCTGACGAACACTTCCGACCACGACGGACCCGGGCCTCGCCTGCTGCTCTTTCTCGCGATGGCGGCCATGCTGATGGCCGCGGTCGCGCTGCCGCAGGCGTTCGGCGCGCGGGCGCTGGTCTTTGCGCTTGCATTCCTGGCGGTCCGACTGATGCACGTCGTGCTGCTGGCTCTTGACGTGCGGGGCGAGGCGGACGTGGGTTCGGCCGCGCTGCGACTAGTCCCCACCCTGCTCGCCGGCCCGGCAGTGCTGGTGGCCGCGGCGTTCTTCGACGCGCCAGAACGAGAGTTGCTGTGGATCGTGGCCGCGGTGATGGATCTGTCGGGGCCGATCCTGGTCGGGACCACCGGTTGGAGCGTGACACCTGCCTACTTCGTGGAGCGGCACGGGCTGATCATCATCATCGCGCTGGGTGAGGCGATCGTCGGGGTAGGCGCTGGCGCCGAAGCCGCCTTTCCGCGCCCGAGTGTCGTGACGGCCGTCCTCCTCGCCGTGCTGATCGCGGCCGGTCTGTGGTGGTCCTACTTCGGTTATCTGCGCGGCGGTGCCGAACGACGGCTGCGCGGCACCACTGATCGGGAGCGGTCAAGGCTCGCGCGCGACTCCTACAGCTACCTGCATGTGCCGCTCGTGGCCGGGGTGGTGTTCTTCGCTCTCGGGGTGCACGAAGCAGTCGCGGCACCGGGGGAACCACTCCCCTTGTTGCCGGCCGTCGCCCTGGCCGGTGGCGTCGCGATGTTCTACGTCGGCGACGTCGCCTACCGATGGCGCGACCACCACCAGCTCGCCACCGGTCGCCTGGTGGCCGCAGTGGGGGCTGCTTCGCTGATCCCGGTCGCGGTGGTGGCGCCCGCTATGGCGGCGCTCGCCGGGCTAACCCTCATCTGCTTGCTGCACGCCAGCTGGGAACTCTGGCACCACCCGGCGATCGGCCCGGTCGACGACTCCTGATCGTCCACTGCCATCGCCGCGCAGACTCACGCAACTACGGCTTGGGACTACCTCACCGGACGGCGTTTCGCAGGGGCTCGCCGACGGAGGCACGGCGCAGTCGCCACGCGCGTGTCGCCAGGTGGAGGTTGAGTTGTGCCTCGACGTCGTTGAGGTCGTGGCCCGAGATCTCGGTGATGCGGCTGATTCGGTAGCGCAGTGTGTTGCGGTGGATGGTGAGCGTCGTTGACGTGTCGGCGTACTTGCCCCCGTGGTCAAGGTAGGCCGCTAGCGTGGGGACGAGCTCGGTGCCGTGGCGACGGTCGTAGCTCAATAGGTCGCCGAGCCAGTCCCTGATGAGGCGCTCGACTTCCTCAGCGTTGCCGTCGAGGGCGAGCAGCCGGTCTACTCCCAAGTCGGCGTAGGCGATGAAGCCATACGGATTGTGGGACTGCTGACGAGCCCTGAGTGCTCGTTGGGCTTGCTCATACGCACGTGGGATCTGTTCCGGGGAGTTGGCCGGCTCCCCCTTGGCGATCACGCCGTTGGTGTCGCCGTAGGCGCGCGACAAGTCGTTGAACAAGCGGCCCATGTCGACACCTCGATGGGCGAGGGCGACGACCAGTCCCCGGTTCCGGACGATCAAGCAGGGCAGTCGCTGACGAGCCATGGCCATCCGGAGGTGATCGACGTCGCGGTCGTGCCCGCGGTGACCCCGCTCGGAGGACCATGCGCACACGATCAGGTCGTGCGGAACGCCAAGGTCGTGGCCCTGAGCGGATGCCCGGTCCACGGCAACGTCGGCCGGGAGCCCTTCAAGAAGGTCGTCGAGGAGGTCTCGACTCAGTAGGTTCTCCAGTTCATTCATCGCTGCGGCCTTCGCCCTCTGCAGCCCCAGTGCGACGCCCGCGTACCGCAGAGCGAATGATGCGTCGTCTCGGTCTTTGTCCGGTGGCACCTCCAGTTCGATCGTGCCGAGTTCGGGGCGTCCGCCGATGACCTCCTCGAGCGAGGTTCGCTCGAGGACCGGTTGGTACCGGCCGGCAACCGTGATCCGGGTCGTCTCGTGCCCGAATCTGTCCCGCAGCACGACAGCGGAGCCAGTGAGCCG
Organism: uncultured Nocardioides sp.; assembly: GCA_964503015.1. GTDB lineage: Bacteria > Actinomycetota > Actinomycetes > Propionibacteriales > Nocardioidaceae > Nocardioides. Next base: position 4,655 of record CAZDAO010000081.1, read on the forward strand.
GCTGAGTGAGGTGGCCACGTCGAGCTCAGTCCCGGTCGTGGATAGTCGGGCGAACTCCTCAAGCACCCCCTCACGGTGCTGCAGCGCCGCGACGGTGCGCGCCATCTCGTTATTGGCTGCATCGAGTTCGTGGGCGCGTCGGCGGTGGCGCTCGTGCACCTGCGCGTCCGCGAGCGCCGTCCCGAGGAGATCGCCCAACCGTTCGATGACGAACAGTTGTTCGGGGTCGGGCCGGGCGAAGCTGCGAAGGACCAGTTGGCCCGGGGCGCCGTTCAAGACCGCCACAGCCGTCGTCGACGTCCAGGAGTCGCCGTTGTCCTGCACGAATACCCGTTCACCGGTTGAGGGGCTCGGATCCGCCGGCTCGTTGGCTCCCCGGGGGGGCAGGGTGATCCACTCCCGGTCCCGCTGGAAGGTGACGTGAACCAACTGGCAGCCGGTCACCGACTCGACCTCACGCGCCAGGACGTCGATGACCCCGTCCACGTCATGACGTTGCAGCATCGTCAGCGACATCACCAGCAACTCATGGAGGCCGGTGAGGGCATGTTCCAGATCCAGCCCGTCGATGTCCGCAACAGTTCGGGTCGAGGCAGGCTCCAAAACACTCATCTCGCGGTCCCTCGCCGACCCACCCCGGGTCCCTCCGTGACGTAGGGACCCGACAGGTCGTCGCGCTGAGCGGCGACACCTCGGTGCCTGCAGCACGGATGCATCCCGGGATCCAGTCCGAATCCGTGAGAGCTCATCGGTCCTCGTCAACTCTCGGGGGCGGCGTTACGCCCACCGTACCCCTTGCGCTGTGCACGCGACGTAGCGAGTTGTGCACTCGACCCAAGTGGGCCCCGGGGTTTGGACCTGGCGTGCCCATGACTTCCTGCTGGTCGGCCGCGAGCGTGGAGGGGTCAAAGTGCCCCTACAACGATTGGAGATTCGCATGAAGGCTGTCGTGTATCAGGGACCCCGAGACGTCGCAGTCACCGATGTTCCGGACGCGAAGATCGAGCGACCCACTGACGTGCTGGTCAAGATCACAACCACCAACATCTGCGGCTCGGACCTGCACATGTACGAGGGGCGGACCTCCTTCGAGGAAGGCCGGACGTTCGGTCACGAGAACATGGGGGAGGTGGTGGAGGTCGGTCAGGGCGTGGAGAAGGTCAAGGTCGGTGACCGGGTCGTGCTGCCGTTCAACATCTCGTGCGGGTTCTGCAAGAACTGCGAGCGCGGGCTCACGAACTACTGCCTGACGACGCAACCTGACCCGTCGGCCGCCGGTGCGGCCTACGGCTTCGCCGAAATGGGCCCGTACGGCGGCGGGCAGGCAGAACTGCTCCGGGTGCCCTTCGGCGACCACAACGCGCTGCGCCTGGGTGAAGACGCGCAGGACAAGGAGAACGACTACGTCATGCTCTCCGACATCTTCCCCACCGGCTACCACGCCACCGAGATGGCCGGCGTGATCCCGGGCGACACCGTCGTGATCGCCGGGGCCGGCCCCGTGGGACTGATGGCCGCCCTGTCCGCGACGATCAAGGGCGCCGCGAAGGTGATGGTGGTCGATCGCCACCCCGACCGCCTCGCGCTGGCCGAGCAGATCGGAGCGATCGCCATCGACGACTCCAAGGTCGACCCCGTGCAGGCTGTGCTGGACGAGACCATGGGGCTCGGAGCCGACCGTGGCTGCGAGTGTGTCGGCTACCAGGCCCACGACCCTGAGGGCAACGAAGACCCGGCTGCCACCTTGAACATGCTCATCAACTCGGTCCGGTTCACCGGCGGGATCGGCACCGTCGGCGTGTTCGTCCCCGAGGACCCGGGGGCCAAGGGCGAATTGGCCAAGCAGGGCAAGGCGGCCATCGACTTCGGCACCCACTGGTTCAAGGGACAGACCATGGGCAACGGTCAGTGCCCGGTCAAGAGGTACAACCGCCGGCTGCGAGACCTGATCGCTGCTGACAAGGCGAAGCCGTCCTGGATCGTCTCCCACGAGATCTCGCTGGATCAGGCTGCCGACGCCTACAGGAACTTCGACTCCAGGTCCGAGGGTTGGACCAAGGTCGTCATCAAGCCCGGCATGTCAAACGGAAAGAAGGCAAACTGACATGGCAGCAGATCTTCAGGGCAAGAGGGTCGCGATCCTCGCCGCCGACGGCGTCGAACGCGTTGAGCTCGAGCAACCCCGCGAAGTACTGGACCGCGCGGGCGCTCAGACCGAGGTCCTCTCGATCCACGACGGCGAGATCAAGGCCCGTGAGAACGACCTGGATGAAGCGGGCACGTTCACCGTCGACGGGCTGGTCGCCGACGCCTCGGTGGGCGACTACGACGCCCTGCTGCTTCCCGGCGGCACGGTGAACCCCGACCAGCTCCGGGTCGACAAGGGCGCCGTTTCCTTCGTCCGCGACTTCGTCGAGAGCGGCAAGCCAGTGGCGGCGATCTGTCACGGGCCGTGGACGTTGATCGAGGCCGGCGTGGCCACCGGTCGCACTCTGACGTCGTACCCGAGCATTCGCACCGACCTGCGCAACGCCGGCGCCGACGTCGTCGACCAGGACGTGGTGATCGACAAGAATCTCATCACCAGCCGCTCGCCGGAGGACCTGCCGGCGTTCTCCGAGGCGATAGTGTCCCAACTCGCGGGCACCACGACAAAGGAAGAGGCGAAGTCATGAGTGTGACCAAGGGATTGCTGGTCAGGTTTGACGCGTTGCCCGGCAAGGAGGACGACGTGAAGGAGTTCCTCGACAGCGGCCGTGCTCTTGTCGAGGACGAGCAGGCGACCACCGCGTGGTTCGCGATCCGCCTCGGGCCGACCTCGTTCGGGATCTTCGACGTGTTCCCCGATGACGCCGGACGTGACGCCCACCTGTCCGGCCCTGTTGCGGTAGCTCTCGGCGAGCAGACCGGTGCGTTGTTCTCCGAACCGACGATCGAGAAGCTCGACGTGTTGGGCTCCAAACTTCCCGCCTGACACCACAGACCGGGAGTACTGAGCCCGACATGAGGGGTCGCTGCGCGCGGTGACTTCGGGCTGACACAGCCCGTTGACGTCGTGGCAGCGGCCCCTTCTCTTGCGGCCTATCGCACATCCCTAACAGATCGAGGAACCGCGATGACAGGAACTGACGACGACGTCGCCCCGACGCGTTCACCCGAGGTAGCAGTGATCGGGGGCGGGATCGTCGGTCTGTCGACGGCGTACGCGCTGCGGGAGCAGGGCGTGCCGGTGCGCTTGTACGAGGCCGGTCTGCCCGGAACGGGTCAGTCCGCAGGCGAGTCGCGGATCTTCCGGCATGCCCACGACGACCCGCGACTCGTCGCTTTCGCGCGCGAAAGCCGCGGCGTATGGGATGAGTGGGCCGAACACTTCGACGTCGAGCTGGTCTCATCAGACGGTGTCGTGGCGATCGGCGACAGCGCCCTGGCGCGGCTGCGGGTGCTCGACCAGGTCGGCGGCGTGGAAGCGTACGAGATCGACGCAGCCGAGCTCGCCCAACGGATGCCGCTGCTCGCTGGGTACTCGGGGCCAGCGGTGCTCGACGAGTCGGGCGGCGCGATCCGCACCCGCACCGCGATCACGGCACTCGCGGGTGCCCTCGCAGATGCCGTCACCACCGCAGAGGTCATCTCCATCGATCCCCGCGCCGATGGGACGGTCGAGGTGCGCAGCGTCACCGACCGGGCTGTCTACTCCAAGGTGGTCGTGTGCGCCGGCCGCGAAACCGCCCGCCTGGCCCGCAGCGTCGGCCTGTCGCTGCCGGTTCGCCTTGCCGCGCACGTCCGGCTGACCTTCGACGTGAAAGCCGCCGCCCCGGCACGAGTCGCGTGCCTGCAGGACAGCAGCGGCGTCTTCGGCGAAGTCGGCGTGTACGCGACGCCGCTACCGGGCAACAGCAGTTATTCGGTCGGACTCAGCGAGACCGTCGGCGTCCGCGACGACGGGACGTTCATCGACCCTGCGGCGATCCGATCGCTGGACGAACGCGCGCGCGAATACGTGACACGTGCGCTGCCCGGTCTCCACCCAGAGCCGCGCGACTTTCTTCACTGCTGGGTGACCGAGCTCCCATGGAGCGAGGACGGCGTCGCCGTGTGGGAGGCAGGCCCTGTCCTGTTCGTGGCCGGTCACAATCTGTTCAAGCAGGCACCTGCGCTGGGACGCGCTCTCGCCCGTGCCGCGACAGGTGAAGGTCTCGCCGCCGAGCTCGAGCAGGGGGCGCGCCTGGGTGAGCCACAGCAATAGGCTCCCGATCCATTCGACGTAGCATCCACGGGTCCTTCTGTGCGCGGCAGCCGACTGGCAAGGGCAAGCGTAGGTTGAGGTATGGATCAACAAGACCTTCCCTGTTCACCCAGTGCACACCCCGCCCGCTCATCGGCATGAGCGTGCACAAGGGAAGCCGCCGCGGGGGAGTGCCGGCGCCTGTACCTCTCGCCGTGCCCGGGATGCGACGAGGGCTCCGGCGACGCCGAAGCCCTCGTACTCGAATCTGTTGAGCTCGAGCTCTACGTGCACAAGTGACTACAGGTCGTAGTGGTGATCGACGCACCCATGCTGAACTGCTCAAACGCGAGTTCGGCTGGCGTTGGGGCGTCCGTGAGGCCGCACGTTCCGAGTTCAGCTCGGACCAGGGCGGTGACCCTGGCCAGGTCGTCGGCGTGCAGGTCGCGCTCGACCTCGAGGTCGTAGTCGGTCTGGATGTTGATCCAGAAGCGGTCGTCGACGCCGAGGGCCTTGGACAGGCGCAGGGCGGTGTCGGTGGTGATGGCGCGCTTGCCGTGCACGATCTGGCTGATTCGGGTCTGGGGGAGACCGGTGGCCTGGGCGAGGCGGTACTGGCTGATGCCCAGCCTCGCGAGCCGCGAGGTCCCGGGCCTGTGCACGCATCCCCGATCCTCCTGACAGTGGTCGTCGGGGGACAGGTGTGCAGACAGCGTTCGGCCAACACCAGGGACCGTCGTCCAAGACGCTGATGTCGCTGGACGAGGACGGTGACGAGGAGCCAGGCGCGGCAGACACGCTCCCGGAGCCCGGAGCTGGCTGAAGGTCGCCCAGGCACTCCAACGGCCCCGCTCACGGCCAAACACTCACGCGTTGGGCATCCCGGAAGCCAATCCCGCACCGGGTCGCTCCGCGCCCATCCCTCTGCGGACACCGTCACCTCGGTGGCAGACGCCGCTGCAGTGGACCGCTGCACGTTCCCTTTGGAGTGTGGGGGCCCAGGTGGTGCCCAGCTCGGGTGTGTCTCCGGTCTGTTGCCCGAGCCTCGCGTTGACCTGCCCTGATCAGAGGCCCTCGTGTTGCTGATCTCCGGATTGAACAGCCCGAGCTCACCGTCTCGGATCTCAGCGATCGTGGACTCCTCGATCCGCCAGATCGACTCCGGGGCGTCGACCGGGGAGGTGTCGAGAATCGGCGAAAATGCCACCTGACGCCTGGTGGACACCGTGACGACCTGAGCCCGGCTGAGCGACGGCTGTCCCGGCGAACATCGGCCAATCGGTTGATCTTTGCGCCAGCCTCAGTCCCGATGATCCGAGCCGCCCCGCTTGGTGGAGTGGATACATGGCAGATCCTCTCGTTCGCTCGCGCTTCTCGGACAAGCTGACCTCCCGTCGTGGGGCCTGGGTCGGCATCGGCGTGGCGTTGGTCGTCATCGTCGGGCTGTTTGGCCTCTTCAGCGGTGCCGAGGCGCCGCCGCGCACCGGTCAGGCGCCGGTCAGCTCGGAGTCGAACCAGGTCGACGAGTTGCTGGATCAGTTCCCCGACGCCGACGTCCAATCGGTGGTTGTGGTCGCCTCGCGCGTAGACGGCGGGGAGCTCACCGGAGCTGACATCTCGTCGCCCAAGCGGCTGCTGCCGGGGCTGGACAGCGCGGCTACCTCGGCGCCCATCGGGCCGTTGGTAGGTGACGATGGTGCTGCGGCGGTTATCAACGTGCCGATCAGGATGGGGGAGGACGGCACTGAGACTGGGCACGCCGTGGAAGCGTTGCGCTCCGACATTGCTGCCGTTGTGCCGCAGGGCCTGGATCTGCAGGTGACCGGTGGGCCGGCCTTCGGCGCCGACGTGGCTTCAGCGTTCGACGGAGTAGATACCACCTTGCTGTTGGTCACGGTCGTGATCGTGGCGTTCCTGCTGATCGTCACCTACCGCTCGCCGGGGTCCTCTGGCTGGTGCCACTGCTCGTGGTGGCGCTCGCCGACGGACTCGCCGGTCGGGTGACCGCGGCGGCGGGTGCCGCGTGGAACCTGGCGTTCGACGCGGGCATCATCAGCGTGCTGGTGTTCGGCGCGGGCACCAACTACGCCCTGCTGCTGATCTCCCGCTACCGCGAGGAGCTGCAGTGGGACGAGGACCATCGGCTGGCGCTGAGCCGGGCGTGGCGGAAGACCGTGCCCGCGATCCTCGCCTCGAACACCGGCTACAGGCATGGCGATCGGTCAGGAACGGCGTCGCTCCCTACGCAGGAGGGAGCGCAGAGTCTCGGCGTTCG
>CAZDAO010000082.1:0-11121 GCA_964503015.1 uncultured Nocardioides sp.
AAGCCGATCGCCCACCTCTACAAGACCCAGGTCTACGCGCTCGCCGAGCACCTCGGCGTCCCCGAGGCGATCCGCACCCGGCCCTCCACGACCGACACCTACTCCCTGCCCCAGTCGCAGGAGGAGTTCTACTTCTCGCTGCCGTGGAACCTGATGGACGTCTGCCTGCACGGCAAGAACACCGGCCGCCCGATCGAGGACGTCGCCGCGGCGGCCGGGCTCACGACGGCGCAGGTGGAGCGCGTGTGGGGCGACATCGACCAGAAGCGCACCACCACGGCGTACCTCCACCTCCCGCCACAGCTCGTCGAACCCGTGCGGGAGATCGGATGACCGCTCGCGACCTGCTCGTCGCCGCGCTGCGGCGGTGGTACGTCGTGCTGCTCGGCGGCGTCCTCACCGTCGGCGCGCTGTACGTCGTCACGAAGCAGGCCCCGGTCTACTGGACCCAGTACAACGTCCTGCTGGTCGGGCCCAGCGGGGCGCAGCAGACGACGATCCTCGACGACCCCGTCTACGGCCTGCAGCCGCTCGTCGGCGTCCTCGCCACCGACTTCAACGACGGTGAGCCGCCGCTGCTCACCGGTGACGTGGCCGCGACGATCGTCGGCGAGGGCTACCGCGAGGGCGTGCAGGTGCGGACGCCGAACCTCGGCACGCAGTGGCGACCGCTCTTCCCCGCGAACTACCTCGACGTGCAGGTCGCCGGCTCGAGCCCGGAGACGGTGTCGGCCACCGCCCGGGCGACGTCGCTGCGGATCTCGGTCCTGCTCGAGGAGCTCCAGGACGAGATGAACGCGCCGCTCAACCTCCGGGCCCGGGCCGTGCCGTCGTCGAAGGACCCGACCGTGTACGCGGTGACCGGCAGTCGCTCGCGCGCGCTCGCCGCCACCGGCCTGTCCGGGATGGCGATCACCCTGGCCGTCCTCCTCGCGCTGGAGCGCCGGTGGCCGACCGGGCGACCGAGCCCCGCACCCGAGCGCGCCCCTGCCCGTACGGCGCTGCTGCGCCGCCGGCCGCGCTCGGCGGTGCCCGCATGACCACCCGCATGCCCGCCCGCACGGACCCCCTGGTCGAGCCGGTCGCGGTGGCCGTGGTGACCTGGAACAGCGCCGACGTGCTGCCCGGGCTCATCGCCTCGCTCCCGGCGGGAGCCGGCGACGTCCCCTACCGGCTCGTCGTCGTGGACAACGACTCCAGCGACGACACCGTGGCGGTCGCCCGCACGCTCGCCCCCGGGGCGACGATCCTGCAGACCGGCCGCAACGCCGGCTACGCCGCTGCGGTCAACGTGGCGATCGCCGCCGCCCCCGAGGTCCCTGCCGTGCTCGTCCTCAACCCCGATGTCCGGCTCCTGCCGGACTGCCTGCCGAGGCTCGTGGCCGCCCTCGACGCGCCGGGCACCGGCATCGCCGTACCCCGCCTCTCGGACGCCGAGGGCGAGCTGATCCACTCCATGCGCCGACGCCCGACGCTGCTGCGGGCCTTTGCCGACGCCCTCGTCGGCGCGACGGTGGCCGGGCGCTGGCCCGCCCTGGGCGAGGTCGTCACCGACCCGGCCCGCTACGCCGCCGACGCCCGTCCCGACTGGGCCGAGGGCTCCACGCAGCTGGTCAGCCGGGCCTGCCTCGACGCTTGCGGGGCGTGGGACGAGTCGTACTTCCTCTACTCCGAGGAGACCGACTTCCACCTGCGGGCCGGGCGGCAGGGCCTCGGGGTCGCGTACGTCGCCGCCGCCGGCGCGCAGCACCTCGAGGGCGGCTCGGGCACCTCTCCGCGCCTGTGGGCGCTGCTCACCGCCAACCGGCTGCTGCTCTTCTCCCGCCTCTCCTCCCGCCCGCGGACCGCGCTGTACTGGGTCGCGCTGATGCTCCGGGAGACCACCCGAGCCGTGCGCGGCGACGCGATCGCCCGCGCCGCCGTGCGCACGCTCACCCGGCCGTCACTGCTCCGCGCGCCCCGCGGTCCGGAGTGGCTCGACCTCCACGACCGGACCCTCCGCCGAACCGCTACCCCAAATCCGGTACTACCCGCCGGAGACGCCCATGCCGGTGCCTCAGGTACGTAGCGTCCCGGCAGGGACGTCGAGTCGGCCACTCGACGTGCCGCCGGCCGCCGGGGGGCGGTGGCCGGGGTGAGGAAGAGGGGGCCTGACCAGATGCGGACCAACCTGCACCACCTGCTCGAGGAACGCGCGGTCCGCTCCGGTGACCGTCCCGCCCTCAGCCACCAGGACGTCACGCTCGACTACGCGACCCTGTGGGAACAGGCCAGGCACACGGCTGCGGTGCTGGAACGGCTCGGCGTCGAGCGCGGCGACCGCGTCGCGGTCTACCTCGACAAGCGTCCCGAGACCGTCACCGCGATCTTCGGCGCCTCGGCGGCCGGGGCGGTGTTCGTGCCGGTCAACCCGGCGCTCAAGGGCGGCCAGGTGGCCTACATCCTCGGCGACTGCGACGTCCGCGTGCTGGTGACCTCCCGCCAGCGCTGGGAGGCGATGCGCGACGACGCCAAGGGGTGCGCGGCCCTCGCCCACGTGGTGCTGGTCGACGGCGGTCCCGAGGGGGGCACCGAGGGCGAGGTCGAGCTGCACCACCTCGACAGCCTGCTGACCACCGTGACCTCCGACGCCCCCTCCCGCCGCGACGTCATCGACGTCGACACCGCGGCGATCCTCTACACCTCCGGCACCACCGGGCGCCCCAAGGGCGTCGTGCTCTCGCACCGCAACCTCATCGTGGGCGCCGAGAGCGTCTCCCACTACCTCGGCAACCACGACCAGGACGTGATCCTGGCCGCCCTGCCGCTCAGCTTCGACGCCGGCCTCAGCCAGGTGACCACGGCCTTCGCCTCCGGCGCGCACGTGGTCCTGGCCAACTACCTCCTCCCCCGCGACGTGGTGCGGCTGTGCGCCCGCCACGGGGTCACCGGCCTCACCTGCGTGCCGCCGCTGTGGATCCAGCTGGTCGCCGCGGACTGGCCGGCCGAGGCCACTGCATCCCTGCGCTACTTCGCCAACACCGGAGGCCGGATGCCGCAGGCGACCCTGGCGCGGCTGCGCGAGATCTTCCCGCAGGCCAGCCCGTTCCTGATGTACGGCCTCACCGAGGCGTTCCGCTCCACCTACCTCGACCCGTCGGAGGTCGACCGGCGCCCCGACTCGATCGGCAAGGCGATCCCCAACGCCGAGATCCTGGTGGTCCGGCCCGACGGCACTCCCTGCGCACCCGGCGAGGAGGGCGAGCTGGTGCACCGCGGTGCCCTCGTCGCGCAGGGCTACTGGGGCGCCCCCGAGAAGACCGCCGAGCGGTTCCGGCCCGTGCCGGGCGAGCGCGCCGACTGGCGTACGCCGGAGCTGGCGGTGTGGTCCGGGGACCGGGTCGTCGCCGACGAGGACGGCTTCCTCTACTTCGTGGGCCGCACCGACGACATGATCAAGACCTCCGGCTACCGGATCAGCCCGACCGAGATCGAGGAGGTCGCCTACGACAGCGGCCTGGTCCGTGACGCCGCGGCGCTCGGCCTGCCCGACGAGGCGCTCGGGCACCGCGTGGTCGTCGTGGTCAGCCCGTCCGGCCAGGGCCTCGACCCCGACGACCTGCTCGAGGTGTTCCGCCGCCAGCTGCCGCGCTACATGGTGCCGGCCGAGGTCGTCGTGCGCAGCGAGCTGCCGCGCTCCCCCAACGGCAAGTTCGACCGGGTCCTGCTGCGTCAGGAGCTCACCCGATGAGGACCAGCGGCCACGTCGCCGCCCACGGCACCGCCGACGGCCGCCTGCTCGTCGGCGGCATCCCGGTGGACCGTCTCGCCGAGCGCGTCGGCTCGACCCCGTTCTTCGCCTACGACCGGGAGCTGATCTCCGCGCGCGTCGCCGAGGTCCGGGCCGCCGTCCCCGCGCGACTGCGGCTGGGCTACGCGGTGAAGGCCAACCCGATGCCGGCCGTGGTGCAGCACCTCGCCGGCCTCGTCGACCACCTCGACGTGGCCTCCGCGGGGGAGCTCGCGGTCGCGCTCGACACCGGGTGCGACCCCGCCTCCATCAGCTTCGCGGGCCCCGGCAAGACCGACGCCGAGCTGCGACGCGCCGTCGCCGCCGGCGTCACCGTCGAGGTCGAGTCCCGCACCGAGCTCCAGCGCCTGATCCGCACCGGCAAGGAGCTCGCGCTGCGCCCGCGCGCCGCCGTACGCGTCAACCCGCCGTTCGCGGTCAAGGGCTCCGGGATGCGGATGGGTGGCGGTCCCCAGCAGTTCGGGGTCGACTCCGAGTCGGTGCCGTCGCTGCTCGGCGAGGTGTCCGACCACGACGTCGACGTCGTCGGGTTCCACGTCTTCGCCGGCTCGCAGAACCTCAGCGCCGACATCCTCGTCGAGGCCCTCGAGAAGACCGTCGACCTCGTCCTCGACCTGGCCGACCACGTGCCCGGGACCGTGGAGTACGTCAACGTGGGTGGCGGGTGGGGCATCCCGTACTTCGAGAAGGACGAGCGGCTCGACCTCGCCGCCGTCGGCGACCGGCTCACCCGGCTGGTCGACGACCGGCTGGCCCCGGCGCTCCCGGATGCCACCTTCGTGACCGAGCTGGGCCGCTACCTCGTCGGCGAGGCGGGGGTCTACCTCACGCGGGTCGTGGACGTGAAGGAGTCGCGGGGCCGCAGCTACGCCGTCGTGGACGGCGGCATGCACCACCAGCTCGCCGCCTCGGGCAACTTCGGGCAGGTGATCCGTCGCAACTACCCCGTCGCGCTGGCGAACCGCGCCACCGAGGGGCCCACCGGCCCGGTGACGGTGGTCGGCTGCCTGTGCACGCCGCTCGACGTCCTCGGCACCGACGTGGACCTGCCCCGCGTGGAGGTCGGCGACCTCGTCGCGGTCTTCCAGGCCGGCGCCTACGGGCTCACCGCGAGCCCGACCGCGTTCCTCGGTCACCCGGCGCCGCAGGAGGTGCTGGTGTGAGCGACCCGACCGGTCACGAGACCGCATCCACCTCATCGACATCCGAACCACCACACCCGAACCCAGGGAGAACCAGCGTCATGGACACCGTCACCAGCCAGCGCACCGTCGACCTCGAGGGCAGCCTCACAGGTGTGGTGGAGGTGCTCACCCGCACCCTCGGCATCGAGGACCGCGCCGGCTCGATCACGCGCGACACCGGCCTCTTCGGCGAGCTGCCCGAGCTCGACTCGCTCGGGGTGGTCGAGCTCGCGGCGGCGCTGGAGGACCGGTTCGACATCGTGATCGACGACGACGACTTCACCGGCGAGGTGTTCGAGACGGTCGGCACGCTCACCGACTTCGTGGACGGCCGCCTCGCGGCCGCGCGCTGAGCCGGGAGGGAGAACCGTCATGGAGATGAGCGTCCTCTGGGGCTCGCTGCGGCGGCGCTGGTACCTCGTGCTCGCGCTGCTCGTGCTCACCCTCGGCGCGATGTACGTCGTGTCGCAACGCGTCGGCAAGACCTACGAGGCCACCGGCACGGTGCTGGTCTACCCGCCCTCGCAGAGCTCGATGCCCGACGGGTCGAGCTCGCAGGAGAACCCCTACCTCTCGCTGGGCGGGGTCAACCAGGCGCGCGACGTGGTCGTGCGCGCGCTGACCTCGAAGAAGGTGAGCGACGAGTTCGGCGAGACCTACCCGATGGGCACCAGCTTCGAGATCGTCCCCGACTACACCAACAGCGCGCCGATCATCCTGTTCACCGTCGAGGCGAGCAACCCGCAGGTGGCCACCGACGCGCTCGACTCGCTGGTGAGCCTGGTGCCGGTCGAGCTGAGCAACCTCCAGTCGGGTCTCGACCTGCCCGAGGCCGAGCGCGTGGCGTCGCGGGTGCTCACCCAGGACGAGACCCCGCAGGCGACCAACAAGGCCATGATCCGCTCGGTGATCCTCGCCGGGGCCGGCGTCGGCGGCGCCGGGCTGATGCTGATCGCACTCGTCGACAGCCTGCTGCTCGGGCGACGCAACCCGGACCCGGCGGGGGCCGCGGACGCGGAGGCCGACGGCGCCGCAGCCGGGCCGCCGGAGGCGGGCGAGGACGACGAGGCGGCAGCGCCCCAGCCCGTGCCGCTGCGCTCCGTGGCGGCCGCGAGCGCTCCGGCCGAGCGCACGGTGACGACGCGGCTGGTGAGGCGCCGGCGCCGGGGTGCTGAGCGCGACGAGGCGTCGTGACCGGGCGCCGCGGCGGCATCGACGCCACCGCGATCCTGACGGCGTACCTCACGCTGCTCTGGTTCATCCCCTCGCCCATGGTCGTGCAGGCGCTCGGCAGCGCCGGCAGCCCGGCCAACATGCTCGGCGTCGCGATCTTCATGGCGTGGGCCTGGTTCACCGTGCGGCGCTCGGAGCCGGCGGGCACGGGCGTCCAGCCGGTGCGGGCCGCCCTGCTGGGTCTGCTGGTGGTGATGCTGGTCGTCTACGCCCACGCGATGGCCGGCCCACTGCCGGGTGACGAGATCAGCGTCGCCGACTCCGGCCTGCTCCGGCTGCTCGGCATGGCCGGCGTGGCGCTGATGGCCGCCGACGGCATCGTCAGCCTCGACCGGCACGTCGTGCTCCTGCGCCGGCTGGCCTTCGCCGCCGGCGTGGTCGCGCTGCTCGGCCTGCTGCAGTACGCCACCAGCCAGCTCTACATCGACCGCATCCGCATCCCCGGCCTGGTGGCCGGCACCTCGGAGTGGACCCTGGGCTCCCGCTCGGGCTTCACCCGGCCCAGCGGCACCTCGACCAGCCCCATCGAGTACGGCGTCGTGCTGGGCATGACCCTGCCGATCCTGATCGTGTGCGCGTCCGTCCGCTCGCGCTACCGCTGGCTCTACCGCGCGATGCTCGTCGCGATGATGGCCTCGATCTACTTCTCGCTGTCGCGCTCGGCGTACCTCTGTGCCGTGGCGGGCGTGCTCGTGCTCGCCCTCAAGTGGGACAACCGCCGTCGGCTCACCGCGGCCGGGTTCGTCGCGGTCGTCACCGCCGTCATGTACGTCTCCGTGCCCGGGCTGCTGGGCTCGATCCAGGGGCTGTTCTCCAACGCCGACGAGGACCCGAGCATCGCCTCGCGCACCGGCAGCTACGACATCGCCGGCCAGTTCATCTCCAGCTCGCCCGTCATCGGCCGGGGCTTCGGGACCTTCCTGCCGAAGTACTGGATCCTCGACAACGCCTACCTCGGCCTGATGATCGAGGCCGGCGCGGTCGGCCTGCTGGCCTTCCTGACGCTCGTCGTCTGCGCCCTGGTGAGCGCCCGGCAGGGGCGCGTCGCCCTCGAGGGTCGCACCGACGACCCGGCGGCCGCCGACCACGCCGTCTACGCCCACGCGATCCTCGCCTCGGTCGCCGCCGGGGCGTGCGGCCTGGCGTTCTTCGACGCCTTCGCCTTCCCGCAGACGGCCGGCTGCTTCCTCCTGCTCATCGGGCTCGCCGGCGCAGTGCGTCGCCTCACCCGCGAGACGGAGCCAGCGACCAACGGCGCGTCGGACGACCACAAGTCCCGGGACGCCGCAGCTTCAGGCGTGCCCACCGCACGCGGCTGACACTTCTGGTCGTCCGACGCGCCGGGGCTCAGGCCCGGGAGCGCAGGCGCCGGAGCCGCCGCGCGGGACCCGCGGGCAGCAGGAGGGCCGGCCGGAGCGTCCCGGCCCGCGCGAGGCGGACGGCCGTCCCCAGCCGTCCCGGCCACGAGAGCTGGTCGGACATGGTGTCCAGCGTGCCGGCGAGGCCCTGCCCGACACCGTTGGCCATCATCAGCAGCAGCCGGCGGTCCAGCTCGCCGGTCCGGCGGACCGCGCGACCGGGGTCGGACGCCGGACCGGACGCAGGGGGCCCGTCGAGCACCTTGCCGACCGCCTCCGCCCACGCCCCGTTGCCGTGGCTGCGACGGACGGCGGCACCGGTGCTCGCGCCGAGCTGCTCGCAGGCCGAAGGGTCCTGCAGCAGGCGGGTGACCTCGGCGGCCAGCTCCTCTCCTGACCGGGCGACGACCAGGTCGTCGTCGAGCTCGGGGGTGTCGGCGCCGAGCACACCGAGCTCGTCCCCGCCCGGACGCAGAGTCAGCACCGGGGTGTCCATCGCGGCGGCCTCGAGCATCGAGGTGAGCGAGGAGAAGGGATAGGAGTCGACGTAGAGGTCGGCTGCCTCCAGGAACGTGTGGACGTCGGGCAGCAGCCCCCACGCCCGGCCGAGCCCCTGCTCGGCGAGCACCGACCACTCGCCGTCGGGTGCCGGTCCGGCCACGTGCAGCTCGGCGCCCGGGACGCCACGCACGGCGGGCAGCAGGATGTCGAGCAGCGTCTCGCCGCCGGCGGCGCCGTACTTGTAGGTGTCGGCCGCGCTGGCGACCACGACGGCGTCCTCGGGCACCCCGAGCGCGGCCCGTGCCTCGCGCCGGCTGTGCTCGCGCTCGCGCAGCTGCAGGGGGCGTACGACGAACGCGTTGCGCGCCTCGGGCACACCGCGGCGCTCGACGTTGAGCCGGGCGCCGCTCTGCCGCAGGTTGACGACGCGGTCGGCGGCCGTGACGCCGACCCAGAAGACGTGGTCGGCGTGGTTGACCAGCAGGACCTCGGGGCGTCCGTCGAAGGGCCCGGCCATCGCGAGGCTCGCCACGACGTCGTTGGGATGGACGTGCAGCACGACGTGGTCGTGCGTGCGGGCCAGCTCGCGCAGGGCGGCCGCCCGGTCGACCAGCCGGCGGTGACGGGCGTCGAGGCGGACCAGGGCGTCGTCCGACGACAGCACCGAGGTGAGCTTGTCGGGGACCTCGCGCTCGCCCTGCCCGGTGAGGCAGACGTGGTGCTCGCGGGCGGTGTCGAGCCGCAGCCAGTTGGCCAGCATCTGCGTGTGGCCGCCGGTGCCGTAGACCTGCGTGACGACGTGCAGCACCCGTGGCCGCTTCCCTGGGACCGACGCGGGCGCACGCGTGGTCGGCACCGCCGGTCGCGGCAGCCGGGTCCCGAGGTCGGCGAGGACACCCTCGAGCGCTCCGCTCGCGAAGACGCCCGTCGGGTTGCACCACGCGAAGGTCGCCGCGGTCATCGCCGCGACCGCCGCAGGCTCGTCGCGGCCGCGACGGGCCAGTCGCTCCGCCCGGCGCACCAGCCGGCCGAGGACCTCCCAGTTGGCGTCGAGCCGCTGCGTCTCGCTCGTCGCGGACCGACTCATGCGTCCACCGCCTCGACGACCTCGGCGCCGGGCGCGGGCGTGGCACGCAGCGCCTTCGCCTGGCGGAGCAGGTCGGGCCGGAGCAGCAGGACGCCGCCGATCGCCGCGAGGCAGAGGACCCCGGCCGCCAGGGACGTCACGAACGGGGACGAGAGCTCGGCGGCCACCAGCATGGTCACGCCGGCCGCCGCGGCGGCGACGAATGTCGGGAGGACCACGGCGCCGCCCAGCGGCGCCAGCGGGATGCCGTGGCGCCGCAGCAGGCCGAGGTAGCACGGCAGCACCACGACGAGCACGACCGCGAGCTCGGCGAGCGCGACTCCGACGAGCCCCTCCCGACGCGCCGCGAACCAGACCGCCGGCGCCAGTGCGGCCAGCCACACCAGCTGCACGGTCAGCAGCCGGCCCGTGGCACGGAGCACGACCAGGAGGTCGTAGGAGAGCTCGAGGAAGATCCGCACCGCCGTGGCGAGCACCAGCACGGCGAAGACGTCGGATGCCGGACCCCACTGCGCGCCGTAGACGAACCGGACCACGTCGTCGGCCGCGGCCGCGCCGACCAGGCACACCGGCAGCGTCACCACCGCGACGACGCGGAGCAGCAGCGTGAAGGAGTCGGCCATCCGGCGCGGGTCTCCCTGCAAGCGGGAGAAGACCGCCGGCGCGACGCTGCGCAGCGGCTGGGAGAACATGTTGAGCGGCCAGGACGCGAGGTTGAAGGCAAGCACGAAGTAGCCCAGTGACGTGGCCCCGAGCAGGGCGCCCACGGCGACCTGCTCGACGTAGCCGACCGCGAAGACCACGATGCTCGCCCCGGCCAGGGGCAGGCCGAAGCGCAGCAGCGGACCGACGAGGGTGCGGTCGACGTGCCAGCGGTAGGGCCGGGTGGCGTGGACGAACAGGACGACGCCGACCAGGGTCGCGACGACCCGCCCCCAGGCGAGGCTCCAGGCGCCGAAGCCGCCGAGCGCGAGCCCCAGCGACAGGGCCGTGCCCGACCAGGTCACGCACTGGTCGATGAGGAAGCGGCGGCGTTGGCGGAACTGGCGCTGCAGCAGGGCCGCCGGGCCGGCGACCATCCCGCTGAAGACCACCGAGACGGACATCAGCCGGATGATGCCGGCGGCGTCGGGCGCCCCCAGGACCCGTGCGACGGGCTCGGCGGTGGCCCACATGGCGGCGAACAGCAGCAGGCTGCCCGCGGTGGAGATGGCGTTGACGCTGCCGAGGACCGTCCGCGGGTCGCGTTCCCAGCGCACCACGGCGAGGCTCACGCCGAGCTCGTTGAAGCTCAGCACCGCCAGCAGGGCCACCATGGCGACCGCGAAGGTGCCGAACTCACCGGGCCCCAGGATGCGGGCCAGCAGCACCCCCACCAGCAGCGTGCCGAACCGCGAGAGCGCCGTGTTGAGGAAGCTCCAGCCGAACGCGCCCGCAGCCGTGCGGGCGAGCCCGGCGCCCCCGCCGGGCTCCCCTTCCGCGTGCTCGTGTGTCTCGTCGTCCGGTCCCACGCTGCCCCCTGCTGCGTCGTTCATGTCCCCCGTCGGCCCCCGTGCGGGCGGATCACGGCGAAGCGGCCTTGAAGACCACGTCGACGAAGTAGTTGGTGGAGTTGTAGGAGCCGGCCGGGAAGCCGCCTCCCGCGCCGTAGCGGTAGACGCCGTTGCTGCCCGAGGGCGCCGTCAGCGGCCCGACGGTCCGCGGCGTGGCGAAGTAGCCCGGCGAGGAGGCGTAGCGGCCGACCGGCGCGTAGTAGGACACGACGTAGGTCGCACCCGGCGTGAGGGAGACCGGTGTGCCGAGCACCGCGGTCTGCCAGCCCGTCGCCGTCTCGTTGGTGAACGTCACCTGCGCCAGCCGGTTGCCGGCGGCGTCCCACAGCGAGCCGACGTGGGTGCCGGTGTTGCCCGCGCCCTTGTAGAACTTCAGCGCCGTCACCGACCCGGCCTGCGAGGCGGTGAACCGCGT
>CAZDAO010000083.1:0-5616 GCA_964503015.1 uncultured Nocardioides sp.
TCGGGAGCGAGGAGGGAAGACGACGTCTTCAGGGGCGCCGGGCACGCGCGAGCGGCGCGAGCGCCATCAGGCAGAGCCCAGGCCGCTGATGGCGGAGGCGACGCGCTTGGTCACGTCGGGGTGGAACACGCTGGGGATGATGAAGGCGGCGTGCAGCTCCTCCTCGCTGACGGTGTCGGCGATGGCCTGGGCGGCGCGCAGCAGCATGTCGGTCGTGACGTGCGAGGCGCCGGCGTCGAGCAGGCCGCGGAAGACGCCGGGGAAGGCGAGCACGTTGTTGATCTGGTTGGGGTAATCGGAGCGCCCCGACGCCACCACCGCGGCGTACTTGTCGGCCTCGGCGGGGTCGACCTCCGGGTCGGGGTTGGCGAGCGCGAAGACGACCGGCTTCTCGGCCATCGTCGGGATCCACTGGGGGTCGAGGATGCCGGGCGCGGAGACGCCGACGAAGACGTCGGCGCCGGCCAGCACCTCCTGCAGCGAGCCGGTCACCCGGCGCGGGTTGGTGGCGGCGGCGAGCTCGGCGTGGGCCGCGGACAGGCTGCTGTCGTCGGCGGACAGCGCACCCTCGCGGTCGACCACGACGACGTCCTTCGCCCCCGCGGCGAGCAGCAGGGTCACGATCGCGGTGCCGGCCGCGCCCGCGCCGGAGACGACGATGCGGACGTCGGTGAGCTCCTTGTCCACGCACCGCATCGCGTTGGTGAGGGCGGCGAGCACCACGATCGCGGTGCCGTGCTGGTCGTCGTGGAAGACCGGGATGTCGAGGGACTCGCGCAGCCGCCGCTCGATCTCGAAGCACCGCGGGGCGGCGATGTCCTCGAGGTTGATGCCGCCGAACCCGGGCGCGATCATCTCGACCGCCCGGACGATCTCGTCGGTGTCCTGGCTGGCCAGGCAGATCGGCCACGCGTCGATGTCGGCGAACCGCTTGAAGAGCGCCGCCTTGCCCTCCATCACCGGCATCGCGGCGCCCGGGCCGATGTTGCCGAGGCCGAGGACGGCAGACCCGTCGGTGACGACGGCGACCGAGTTGCCCTTGACGGTCAGCTTGCGGACGTCCTCGGGGTTGTCGTGGATGGCCATCGAGACCCGGCCGACGCCGGGGGTGTAGGCCATCGACAGGTCGTCACGGGTGCGCAGCGGCACCTTCGACTCCACGGAGATCTTGCCGCCGAGGTGGAGCAGGAACGTGCGGTCGCTGACCTTGTGGACGACCACGCCGTCGACGGTGTCGACCGCGGAGACCAGGTCCTGGGAGTGCAGCGCGTCCGCAGCCGAGCAGGTGACGTCGACGACGAGGCGGTCGTGGCGCGACTCGGTCACGTCGATCGCGGTGACCACGCCGCCCTGCGAGGCGATCGCGGTGGCGACGGCGCCGACGACGCCGTGGTCCGGGGCGGTGTGCAACCGCATGGTGATCGAGTACGACGACGCGGTTGCTGCCATGACCCCGACCTTCCCCCGCCGTCGGGGTTACCAGCAAGTCAGGTGCGGCTAGGTTTGCGATATGGACATAAAGTTCGCCGACGCACCCGCCCGCAGCCGCTACGAGCTGACGTCCGGCGACGAGGTGGTCGGCTTCATCGACTACCGCCTGCACGGCGAGGTCATCACGATGGTCCACACCGAGGTCGACGAGAAGTGGTCCGGCCAGGGCCACGCCGGCACGCTCGCCCGCTCGGCGCTCGACGACGCCCGGTCGCGCGGGCTCACCGTGGTGCCCATGTGCCCCTACGTCGCGTCGTACATCGACAAGCACCCGGAGTACGCCGACCTGGTGCGGCAGTGAGCCTCAGCGCACCATGCTGTCGGTGATCGTGCGGCGGGCCCCCAGGAAGAAGATGCCGGGGAGGGTCTCGAAGCCGGCGCTCGGGTTGTCCTCGAGGCGCGAGCCGCGGATGGTCAGGGTGCCGCTGCGGTCGTTGGACACGAAGAAGATCGCGCCGCCGCCCTCGCGGGCCCGGTTGCCGGTCATCGTGGAGTCCTCCACCACGAGGTGGATGTCGTTGCCGTCCATGTAGATCGCGCCCCCCGAGCCACCGCCCGGGGTGCCGGAGCGTGACGGGTTGGCCCCGCGGCCGATCGCCCGGTTGCCGGTGAAGGTCGAGTCGAGCACCCGCCACGAGACGCCGATGCTGCTCAGCGCCGACCCGTTGCTGCAACGCCCACCGGTGAAGGTCGACCGCTTCACCACGACCGGGCGGTCGCGGTGCTGGTCGAGGACCCGCACGGCCGCACCTCCCAGGTCGGGGCCGGTGCGGTCGCACCGGTTGCCGGTGAACTGGGAGTCGAGGACCTTCAGCCGGCCGCCACGGACGAAGATCGCGCCACCACCGCCGCCGTCGGTGGTCTCGCCGACCGAGCTGCCGCCCACGAAGCGCATCCGCTTCACGACGAGCCTCGGCTCGGCCTGGTCGTTGCAGTGCGAGGTCGTCCAGACCTGGGCCCGGTCGCAGGTGTTCATGTAGAGGATGCGGCGCTGTCCCTGACCGCTCAGGGTGACGGTGCCGCCGCCGTCGAGGACGACCTTCGCGGACGTGTTGACGACCTTGGCGGTCTGCTCCATCGCGATGGTCACGGGGTCGGGGCCGCAGTCGAAGGTGATGCGTCCGCCCCGCGCGACCGCGCGGACGACGGCCCGGGAGGTGCAGGACGCGGGGGTGCCACGGCCCACGACGGTGCCCGCCGTCCTGTCGTCGGTCGAGGTGCGAGCGGAACCAGCCTCGGGACCACTCGCACCGACGGGTGGCGCCGACGCCACCGCCGCGGCGAGGGTGGCCGCGACGAGGACGCCGGCCCGCATCAGAGCGCCTTCTCGATGTCGCCGGCCAGCTTCTCCGGCTCGGTGGTCGGGGCGTAGCGGTCGATGACCTGGCCGTCGCGGCCGACGAGGAACTTGGTGAAGTTCCACTTGATCTTGTCGCCGAGCAGGCCGCCCTTGGAGTCCTTGAGCCACCGGAACAGCGGGTGGGCGTCCTTGCCGTTGACGTCGACCTTGGAGAACAGCGGGAAGGTCACGCCGAAGTTGCGCTCGCAGAACTCCGCGATCTCCGCCTCGTCGCCCGGCTCCTGGTTGCCGAACTGGTCGCAGGGGAAGCCGAGCACGACGAGCCCCTGGTCCTCGTAGGTGTCGTGGAGCTGCTGGAGGCCCTTGTACTGGCCGGTGAAGCCGCACTGCGAGGCGGTGTTCACGACCAGCACGACCTTGCCGTCGTACTGGGACAGGTCGGTGTCCGTGCCGTCGATCGCGGCCGCCGAGAAGTCGGAGAGGGAGGTCATGGCGCCGAGTCTGCCAGCCCGCCCGGCACCGGTCTCAGTAGGAGAACGTCGTCGCACCCTCGTCGCCGATCCACTGCCACATCGGCACCGTCCCGCCCAGCTGCGCGTTGGGCAGCAGCTGCTCCGCGTCGAGAGCCCTGGAGTTGAAGCAGATCGGACAGACCAGGTACGTGCCGCCGGCCGCCTCGTAGCGGGCGAGCAGGTCGGGCAGCGAGGGACAGCCCTCGCAGGCGGTGCCGACCGCGGTGCCGGGCCGGACGAGGCGGACCGCCTCCTTGGTGAGGAACATCAGGGTCGGGCGGCCCTGCTCGGCGGCGCCGACGGCGACGAGGAACGCGACGGTGACCTTCTCGGGGTCCTCGAGCCCGGTGGTGAGGCTGACGACTGCCTTGTTCGACGAGGTCGACATGGTGGTGCTCCTTCGGTGGGTGGTGTGCTCCGAAGGTCGCACCGACGAGCGGGCCGGGGCTTCCGCGCCGACGCGCAACCGCGCGGAGACGGTGGCGGCGGACGCGTACACGCAGGCGCCCGGCTCAGGCGAGCACGCGGGCCACGGCCGCGGTCCGGGCGTTGCGCCCCGACAGGCCGAGCTTGAGGTAGACGTTCTGCAGGTGGCGCTCGACCGTGCGCACGCTCAGGGTCAGCCGGTCCGCGATCGCGCTGTTGTCGAGGCCCTCGGCGGCGAGCTGCAGGATCTCCCGCTCGCGATCCGACAACCCGGCGAGCGAGGGCGTCGGCCGGCCGTCGGCGAGGAAGGCCGCGACCTCGTCGCGGAACACCCGCCAGGCCGGCTCGTCGGCCAGCAGCACGTGGTTGCGCGAGTCCAGGATCACCAGCCGGGCATCGGGGATCTCGGCGGTGAGGCGGTGGCCCCACGCCGGCGCCACGCGGTCGTCGGCGGCGTGCAGCACCAGCGTCGGCACGGAGATCTCCGGCAGCAGCGGTCGTACGTCGGTGCGGTGCCGCGCGATCCGGCTGCACACGGCGTTGTCGGTGTTGGTGGACGTGCGCTGCAGCTCGTCCATCCACTCCATCTGCTCCTCGGTCGCGCCGGGGATGAAGGCCGTGGTGAAGACCCGCCGGAAGGTGCTGTCGGGTCGCTGCCAGCCGGCGCGGATCATCGCCAGGAACGCGGCCTCGGCCTCGGGGTCGTCGTCCGCACCACCGGCGGCCATGCCGCCGTAGAGCACCAGGCGCTCGACGCGGTCGGGGTGCGCGTGGGCGTAGGCCAGCGCGACCGGTGCGCCGCCGGACATGCCCATCACCGCGAAGCGGTCCAGCCCTGTCGCGTCGACCAGCGTCTCGAGGTCGGCCAGCCGCCGTTCGAGGCTGAAGTCGGTGACGTCCCGGTCGGAGAGCCCGAAGCCGCGCTCGTCGTAGCGCACCACGGTGGCCACCTCGCCGAGGTCGTCGAGGAAGTGCCGCCAGACAGGGCTGTGCCAGTCGTGCTGGAGGTGGCTGAGCCAGCAGGAGACGATCAGCAGCGGCGGCCCTGATCCGTGGCGCGCCCACGCCAGGCGTACGCCGTCGTCCGCGCGGCAGAAGCGCACCTCCTGGTCCACCCCGTCAGGCTAGACCGGCCGCGCGCCCCGGCGCCTCCCTCAGATCGGTCAGGACAGCTCGGCGCTGCACCGCGCCGCGGTGGTCGCCGGCCGGTGCGGTTCGGGCTCCTTAGGCTGGTCGGACGCCGACCGGAGCCGCTTGAGGGCGCGGTGACGGCTCACCCGCACCGCGACGCTGGTCATGCCGAGAGCCTGTGCCGTGCCGGCCACGTCGAGCCCGATGACCTCCATGCACGCGAGCACGTCCCGTTCGCGGCGCGGCAGCCGCGCGAGCTCACCCCGCACCCAGTCCAGTCCGCTGACGGCGTCCTGCGGATCGACCGGGGCCTCGCCCGGCCCGGCGTGCTCGCCGTCGTCGAGGGTGGCGTTCAGCCGCCGCGCCCCGCGACGGACCTGGTTGGCCGACACCTTCCGCCCGATGCCGAACAGCCAGCCGGCGAACTCCTCGCTCGTCCCGTGGAAGTGGTGCACCCGACGCGCGGCGACCAGCCAGGTCTCGGAGGCCACGTCCTCGGCCGAGACCGCACCGTCGACCGGCTGCCGGGCGCGCAGCCAGAGCAGCAGCCGACCGGCATGCGTCACGTAGAGCGCATGCCAGGCATCAGGATCGCCCGCCTTGGCGGACGCGACGGTCGGGTCGTCGGTCACGGAGGGCTGTGTCCCCCGCTTCCTGCGGGCGCGCCTCGGTGCCGCCGGCCGCGGTTGTCGTCCCGGTGCTCGCGGTCGCCGGGGCGCGTGCCGGGGCGGTCGCCCGCACGCTCGCCGCCCTGCT
>CAZDAO010000083.1:5716-11094 GCA_964503015.1 uncultured Nocardioides sp.
GCTTGCCGCCTGGCTTGCCGCCTTGCTTGCCGCCTTGCTTGCCGCCCTGGGTGCCGTTGGAGTTGCTGTTCGGGCTGCGGTTCGGGTTGGAGTCGCCCTTGCCGCCCTGGCGGTCGGGACCCCGCACCTCGTGCTCCGTCTCGTCCCGGTCCTTGTCCCGATCCTTGTCCCGGTCCTTGTCCCGGTCCGGGTTCCGGCCCTGGTTCCGGTCACCGCCGTGCGCCCGCTTGCCGGCGCGCTTCCCGCGCGCCTCCCCGTCGTCGCCGCGGTCCCGGTCCGACGTGGTGGACCGGTCGCGGCCCGGACCCGATCGCTCCGTCCCCGGCTCGGACTCCGTGCCGGGTTCCGTGCCGGGCTCCGCCTCGCGCTCCGCCTCGTCAGGCATCTGGAGCGGCGTGGACGGCGACGTCGCGGGCGTCGGTCGTGCAGGCTCGGGCGTACTGCCGGTCAGCGACGCCGCGACCGCGGCGCTGCCCGCCACCACGAGGGCCGCGGTGGCTGCCGCGAGCGTCGGGCGCCACGTCCCGAGCCGGGCCAGCACGGAGGAGTCGGCCCGCCCCCGGGGGGTGGGCCGGGCCGACTCCTCGCTCAACCGCATGAGGAAGGCCTGGTCAGGGACCAGCACCGGCGGGTCGAGGCGCAGCCCCGACTCCCCGTGCTCCTTGCTGCTCATGCGGAAGTTCCTCTCGGTCCGTCAGCGACGACCGCCGCGACCGATCGTCGCGAACGCGTCACCGGCGGCGAAGGCGTCGGTCCCGACCACGGCGTCCAGGGCGTCGGAGGACTCCTCGGTCAGCTGGAGCTCGCTGGAGCCCCACCCGCGCGAGCCTCCCCGACGGTGTCCCGGCTGTCCAGCCGAGTCGTCGTCCTCCGAGCCGCGGCCGACCTTCACCAGCGTCAGCACCGGCACGTCCTCCACGCCGTCGACGTCGGCGGTGATCACGCCCTCGGACCTGTCGAACGCGAAGCCCGACCAGGTCGTCGTACCAGCGGCGGAGGTGAGGTCGATCGTCGCGGCGCTGGGCCAGTCGCCCTCTCCACCCTTGCCGCCCTTGCCGCCCTTGCCGCCCTTGCCGCCCGTGCCGCGCAGGTGCGTGCGGTCGTCGGAGTCGTCGGAGTCGTCGGAGTCGTCGGAAGCGTGGTGATGACGACCGCCGCCGAGCTTGATGACGATCAGGTCGTCGCGGTTGCGGCGGACCCGGGCACCGTCGCTGCCCTCGACCTCGACGGACGCGGCGTCCAGGGCCGCGGTCGCGTCCTCGGTCAGGGTCAACCAGCCGGCACGCACGCGCCACGGGCCGTGTCCGTGACCACCGTGAGCGTGGCTGCCGGCGTGGTCGCCACGGCCGCCCTCGCGGTCACCCTGCGCCTGCGCGGGCGCGCCGGTGGCGGTCAGTGCGACGGCAGAGACGAGCGCCGCGGAGGCCAGGGTTCGGAAGTGCTGCACGAGGTGCTCCTTCGTGAGGTCGGGTCGGGCGCGCGCCGCGAAGCACGGCCCCTCTCACCCCCTACCTGTCGCGGCTGCGGGCGCGCGTTACGCGACGGCGCGAGAAAGTTCGCGACTTCTCCGCGATTTCTCCGAGACGGCTGTCGAAACGGGCGCGACCCGTTCGTGGAGTGGGTGACGACCCGTCCAGACCGAAGGACCAGCGATGACCTCCACCCTCGACCCGACCGACCTCGCCGCCCCGTCCGCGACACGCCGCGCGTGGGTCGGCCTGGGCGTGCTCGCCCTGCCGACCCTGCTGATATCCATCGACGTGAGCGTGCTGTACGTCGCCCTCCCGTCCCTGAGCCGCGACCTGCACGCCAGTGCCACCCAGCAGCTGTGGATCCTCGACGTCTACTCGTTCCTGCTGGCCGGACTGCTGGTGACGATGGGCGGGCTGGCCGACCGGCTCGGCAGCCGGCGACTGCTCCTGGCCGGCGGCACGGCGTTCGGCGCGGTGTCGGTGCTGGCGGCCTTCTCGCAGAGCGCGGAGATGCTCATCCTGTCCCGGGCGCTGCTCGGCGTCGCCGGCGCGACGATCATGCCCTCGACGATGGCGATGATCCGCCACCTGTTCCCGCGCCCGGACCAGATGGCACAGGCGATCAGCATCTGGCTCGCCTGCTTCATGGGCGGCATGACGGTCGGCCCGGTGCTGGGCGGCGCCCTGCTGGAGCGCTTCTGGTGGGGTGCGGCCTTCCTGGTCGGCGTACCCGTGATGCTCCTGCTCGTCGTGCTCGCACCCCGGCTGCTCCCGGACGTCCGCCCCGGCGAGGGCACGCACGCGCTCCCCGACGCGACGTCCGTCGCGCTCTCGCTGGCCGCCCTGCTGCCGGGCGTCCACGGACTGAAGGAGATCGTCCGCGGCGAGCACGTCGCCACCGCCGTCCTCGCGCTCGCGTTCGCTGCCGTCGCCGGCGCCGTCTTCGTACGCCGTCAGCGCCGCCTCGCCGACCCGCTGGTCGACCTCGCGCTGTTCGCCGACCGGCGGTTCACCACCGGACTGTGCACCTTCCTCGTCACGGGGGTCGTGATGGCCGGCGTCTCGTTCGCCGCCGCGCTCTACCTGCAGGGCGTGCTCGGCCTCTCGCCCGCCGCGGTCGGCGCGTGGATGGTCCCGCAGAGCCTGGTGATGCTCGCCGGCACGCTGCTGGCGCCGCGTCTGGACCGTCGCTTCGACACGGTCGCGCTGGTCGCGGGCGGTCTGGCCGTCGCGGGGGGCGGTCTGCTCCTGCTCGGGCTGCTCGACCGGGACTCGCTCGGCCTGCACCTCGTGGCGATGGTCGTCGCCGCCGGTGGCGTGAGCGTGCCGATGGCGCTCGTCGTCAACCTCGTCATGGGCGCGACGCCGCCGGAGCGCGCCGGGTCGGCCGGCTCGCTGATGGAGACGTGCGGCGAGCTCGGCATCGCGCTCGGTGTCGCCACCCTGGGCACCCTGGTCGCCGCGCTCTACCGCCTCGAGCTGCCGGGTCGCCTGCCCGGTGGTCTGTCCGCGGAGAGCGAGTCCCTGGTCCGCGAGGGGGTGGCCTCGGCGCCGGCCGCCGCGCTCCGGTCGCCCGACCTCGCCGCGCAGGTCCTCTCGGCGGCGCAGGGTGCGTTCACCGACGCGTACCACGTGATCGGCCTGCTCGGCGGCCTCGCGCTGCTGGTCACCGCCGCCGTCGCCCGGCGCGTGCTGGCTACCCCGCAGACCCCCGAGGTCGTCGAGGACGAGGCCTTCCTCTGCTCCACCGAAGCCTGATCGAATCCGAACACCCACACCGAGGAGAAGAACCATGACGCACTACCTGATGACCGTGCACGGCCCGGCCGAGCGGGAGGACGACTACGGCGGCTACGGCTCGCAGGAGGCGATGGAGCAGGCGTTCGCCGACACGGGCGCCTTCAACGAGCAGCTCCGTGCCGATGGCCACTGGGTCTTCGCGGGTGGTCTCGCGAGCCCGGCCGCCGCCAAGGTGGTCGACGGACAGTCGGGCTCGCCGGTGGTCACCGACGGGCCCTACCTGGAGTCGAAGGAGCTCATCGGCGGCTTCTGGATCGTGGACGTGCCCGACGAGGCCACCGCTCTCCGGCTCGCCGCCGAGGGGTCCGCGGCCTGCCGCGGCAAGGTCGAGGTCCGCGCCT
This sequence comes from uncultured Nocardioides sp., assembly GCA_964503015.1. GTDB lineage: Bacteria > Actinomycetota > Actinomycetes > Propionibacteriales > Nocardioidaceae > Nocardioides. The sequence goes on from CAZDAO010000083.1 coordinate 9,330, forward strand.
TCGACGGCCTGGGCTAGTCGTCCAGCGCGTCCAGCTCGCGCAGTGCCGACTCCCAGCGGTCCCGCCGCTGGGAGTCGGTCTGCTCCCACCACGGCGTACCCCGCTCCCCCAGCCCGACCTTCGCCAGCTGGGTCCGGTGCCGGGTCGCGGCCAGCTCGGCCTCGGACCCCGCCGTCCGTGCGCCGGACCGGCCGCGGCCGAGGTGGGACTTCAGTCGCGCCAGGACGTCGTCGGGGATCGCCGGGTCCGTACGCCGCCAGCGCCGGCCGTCGACCACCAGCCACTTCTCGTCCTCGCTCGGGGACCCGGTCGGCTCGCGCACGACCCCAGTCTGGACGCCCACCGGGCGCCGGACGGCACCCGCCGGGCTGTGGCTGCCCTCGCGGGACGGGAGTACGACGGGATGAGTCGATCCGGGAGGCTCCCATGGCAGTGCGCACACTCGTCGGTCCGCTCGTCGTCGGCCTGGTGGCCACGGCCCTCGCGGCGCCGCTCCCCACGTCGGCGTCGACCGCGGAGCGCATCGCGCCGCACCGCGGCGCGAGGAGCACGTGGACGGAGGCCGACAAAGACCGGGTTCGGCACCGCGCCCACGCGGCGGAGCAACGTGTGGTTCACCCTCCAGGACGGCCGGGTGAGCGAGGTCTTCTACCCCGACCTCTCCACACCCAGCACCCGGGTCCTCGAGCTGGTGGTCACCGACGGGCGCACCTTCACCGATCGGGCATCCGAGGACATGGAGGTCGTCACCACGCGTCCCGACGAGCGCAGCCTCCGGTTCCAGCAGGTCGCGACCGCGACCTCGGGGAAGTACCGCCTGACCCAGGAGCTCGTCACCGACCCGCGCCGCGACGCCCTCGTGGTCCGCGTGCGCCTGGAGTCGCTCCGCGGCGGCCGCTACCAGCTCTACGCCGTGCACGACCCCGCGCTGGCCAACTCCGACATGGACGACTCCGGTCGCACGAAGGGTCGGGTGCTGGTGGCGACGGACGGCGCCGAGCGTGTCGCCTCCGCCCTGGTCTCACGTCCCCGGTTCGACCGGACCAGCACCGCGCTGCTCGGGCGGGGCGACGGGTGGACGGAGCTCGACGCGGACCACCCGCTTTCGCGCCCGCACCGCCTTGCCGGGCCGGGCAACGTCGTCCAGGCCGGACGGGTCACGGGGGTGAGCGGTCTTCCGGGTGACCAGCGCGCCACCTTGGTGCTCGGCTTCGGCAGCGACGCACGGGGAGCGGTTCGCACGGCGACCACCACGTCGCGCACGCTCAGGCAGGTGCCCGACAGCGCGGCGGCGGTGCGCCGGCAGTACCTCGCCTCCGCGCTCGTGCTGGCCGCCGCGGAGGACAAGCTCAACCCCGGCGCGCTCGTCGCCTCTCCGTCGGCGCCCTGGGTGTGGGGCGACGAGGTGAAGGACCTCTCCTCACCCTCGGGTGCCTACCACCTCGTCTGGTCGCGCGACTCCTACCAGTTCGGCACGGCGCGGTGGGCGATGGGCGACAAGGCGGCTGCCCGCCGCAGCGTCGACTGGCTCTTCGGGGTGCAGCAGCTGCCGGACGGATCGTTCCCCCAGAACTCCGACGTCGAGGGCACCCCGGTCTGGTCGGAGCTCCAGCTCGACCAGGTCGCGCTCCCCATCGTCCTGGCGCGACTCGTGGGCCGGGACGGTCCCCGCACCTACCGCGGGGTGAGGAAGGCGGCCGACTTCCTCGCCGGGTTCCGCGACGAGGAGACCGGGCGCCGGGCGCCGTACTCACCGCAGGAGCGC
>CAZDAO010000084.1:0-2888 GCA_964503015.1 uncultured Nocardioides sp.
CGCTCGCACCTCAACCACCGAGGGCAGGACCGCTCGCACCTCAACCACCGAGGGGCGGTCCCTCCTCGACCGACGGCGGGTGGGGGGCAGCGCGGCCCCGGCAGTCGGAGGACTGCCGGGGCCGGGCGGTGCCGCGGAGGGCGGCGAGGACGTGACGTCAGCGCTTGATGTTGACGAGTTCCTCGAGCACCTGGTCCGAGGTGGTGATCACGCGGGAGCTGGCCTGGAACCCGCGCTGGGCGAGGATCAGGTTGGTGAACTCGGCCGACAGGTCGACGTTCGACATCTCCAGCGTGCCGGCGATCAGCTCGCCGCGGCTGCCCTCGCGGGCGACGCCGAAGTCGGGGGCGCCGGAGTTGGCGCTGGCACGGAACGCGGTCTCGCCGACCCGCTCGAGGCCGGCGACGTTCGTGAAGTTGGCGACCGCGACGACGGCGATCTCGCGCTGCACGTCGTCGGAGAAGGTGCCGCGGACGACGCCGTCGCTGCCGATGGAGTACGACGTCATCTCCACGCCCCCACCCGCGGGCATCGGAGGCACTGCGCCCGACAGGTCCTTGATGTTGACGTCGATGAGGGTGCCGCCGGCGTCACCGGGGGCGTAGCCCTGCACCTTCTTGCCGCTGGGCGCGACCAGGTTGCCGTTGGTGTCCCAGCTGAAGGCGCCGGCACGGGTGTAGACGCGCTCGTCGCCCGAGCCGAGGACGAACATCCCGTCACCCTGGAGCATCAGGTCGGTGGTGTTGCCGGTGGTCTGGGCCGAGCCCTGGTTGAAGTTGCCGCGGGTCGCCGCGACCTGGACGCCCAGGCCGACCTGGACCGGGTTGGTCCCGCCGGTGGCGGCGTCACCGGCCGTGGCACCGCGCATGACCTGGCTGAGGGTGTCCTGGAAGAGGGTGGTGTTGGCCTTGAAGCCGACGGTGTTGGCGTTCGCGATGTTGTTGCCGGTCACGTCGAGCATCGTCTGGTTGGCGCGGAGGCCGCTGATGCCGGAGAAGAGCGAGCGGAGCATGGTGGGTTCCTTTCGGGGACGGCCTCAGGCCGTGGTGGAGTCGCTGGAGTCGGGGGTCGGATCCGTGGTCGGGGTGTCGGTGCCCGACGCCGGGGGCGTCGTGGTGCCGACGGAGAGGAGCTGCGCGAGGGGGACCTGCGTGCCGTCGATGTCGAAGACCGGTCCCTCGGCGCCGAAGGTGACGCCGGCGATGGTGCCGTTGTGGGTGGTCACGCCGTCGGCGTCGATCCACGACACCTGCTGGCCGACCATCGCGCCGGCGCCGAACGCCATCTGCGCGCCCAGCAGCGCACCGACGCGGTCGGAGACGTCCTGCATCTTCTCCAGTGCGGTGAACTGTGCGGACTGGGCGAGGAACTCACCGGAGTCGGCCGGGTTGAGCGGGTCCTGGTAGCGGAGCTGGGCGACCATCAGCTCCAGGAACATCTGCTTGTCCTCCGAGGTCGCCGACGCGGTCGCGGCTCCCGTCGGGAACGCGGTGGTCGCGCTGGTCACCGCCTCGTTCGCGGAGATCGTCACGATCCCTCCTCACATGGTCAGGTCGATGCCCTGGCGGGCAGCGGTGACCGGGTCTGGACGGAGCGCGGTCGCTCCGTCGGTGAGGCCGTCCGTGGCTCCTGCTCCACCACGCGTCCGTGCGTGCTGGTCCTGCTGTCCTGTGTGCCCGCCGGTCGACGGGTCGTCGCCGCCGGTGCCCTGCCCGCCGTACGACGGGTCCTGGCCCTGCTGCGCACCTGCCTGGGTGCCGGCCTGCGCACCGGGGTGCTGGGCGTTCGACGTCGCCGACTGGCCGGCCAGGTCGCGTACGACGACCCGCGCCTCGCCCGCACCGGCGAGCTCGAGCACGCGCCGCAGCTCGGGCGCACCCTCGGCCAGTGCGCGGGCGGCGTCGTCTCCGCCGGTGAGCCGTACCTCGACGCCGCCGTCACGGACGGTCAGCGTCACCCGCACCTCCCCCAGCGCCTCCGGCTGGAGCTTCATGGTGAGGCGGTGCACGCCGTTGCCGCCGGACACCAGCCGCGTCACCTCGGGGGCGAGCTGCGCCACCGGCGAGGCCGGGCGCGCCGCAGCGGGTGCCTCGGCCGGCGCGGCGGGCAGCGTCGGGACCACCCCGGACGGGACGGTCACGGTGGGAGCCGACGGACCGGCGGGCGCGGACGGCTGCGGTCCGGACGCCGGTGCCGGCTCGGCCCCGGGGCTGGTCGGCGCCGCGGCCGCCGCCGGCGACGCCGTGCCCGACCTGGAGGGAGCGGTGGCCACGCCGGTCTCGGGGCGCTGGCCCACCTCGGCGGCCGGGGCCGGTGCCGACGTCGACGCCGGGTCGGTCGGCATGCCGGCCGCCGGGTCGGCGGTCGTGCCGGACGTCGTCGCAGCCGCCGGGGCAGGCGTCGTCGCAGCCGCCGGGGCAGCCGCCGGGGCAGGCGTCGTGGCAGGCGTCGTGGCAGGCGTCGTCGCAGCCGTGGGGGCAGCCGTCGTCACTTCCGTCGTGGCAGCCGCGGTGGCAGCCGTCGTGGAGGCGGTCACGGCCGCGTCGACCGGCTGGACGATCGCTGCGGGAGCCTCGGGGGCCGGCGTCGGGGCGACGGGCGGTTGCCACCCCAGCGGGAGTCCCGGCGCGAGACCGGTCGTGGGGAGCAGCGCGGCGTCGCCCTCGGGCGACGCCGAGGCGGCATCCCGCTCGTCGGCGGCACCGGCCTCCCCGGCCGGGCCGACCGGATCGCCGGCGATCGCGTCGGCCGGGAGGACGACCCCGGCAGCGGCGGCGTCAGCGGTCGGGCCTGCCGTCGTGGGGTCGGCCACCACAGGCGCACCGGCAGCAGCCGGGCCCGCAGTGGCCGGGGCGCCTGCCAGCAGGCCGGCCACCAGGGCGGCGAAG
>CAZDAO010000084.1:2988-11085 GCA_964503015.1 uncultured Nocardioides sp.
GTCTCCAGGTGCGACATGATCGAGGTGACGTAGTTCTGCGTCTCGGGATAGGGCGGCACGCCGTCGTAGCGCAGGACCGCACCGGGGCCGGCGTTGTAGGCCGCGAGCGCCAGCTCGGTCGAGCCGAAGCGACCGAGCAGGCTGTCGAGGAGCTGGGCGGCGCCACCGATGGCCTGGGCGGGGTCGAACGGGTTGGCGACGCCGAGGCCCTGGGCCGTGCCGGGCATCAGCTGCATCAGGCCCTGCGCACCGGCCGGGCTGACGGCCTGCGGGTCGAAGCCCGACTCCTGGCGGGCGACGGCGACCAGCAGCGCGGGGTCGAGCCCGTAGGAGCTGGCGGCCTGCTGGAACAGGTCGGCGTACGGCGTGCCGGCCGGGACCGTCCGCGCCGAGGTCGGCGCGGTGGCCGACACCGTGCTCACGGTGCTCGCCTCGGGCAGCACGCGACGGATGTAGTCGGGCGGCGTGGTCACCGGGACCAGCTGCACCTTGCCGCCCGGGCGGGGCGCCTCGATCATCTGGCCGTTGCCGGCGTAGATGGCGATGTGGTCGGCGCCGTTGTTGCGGCTGGAGTTGTCCCAGGCGATGAGGTCACCGGGGCGCACGTCGTTCATGCTGGCGACCGGGCGGCCCGCGCGCGCCTGGTCGGCGGACAGGCGCGGCAGCTCGATGCCGAAGGACTTGTAGACCGACTGCACGAGTCCGGAGCAGTCGACCCCACGCTCCGGGTCGGTCCCACCCCACACGTAGGGCAGGCCGAGCATCTCCTTGGCCTTCGCGACGACCGCGTCGCCGGTCACAGCGCCGGTGCCGCCGGTCGTGGTGGTGCCGGCCGTGGCGCTGGTGCGCGAGAGGACGGTGTCGAAGCCGGTCGCGCCGACGCTGGAGGAGTACGACGGGGACGCCCCGGGCAGCAGCGCCAGCTGGGCCTGGATCTGGGAGATCCGGGCCGTCACGTCGGAGATGCTCATGCGTCGACACCCCCGCCCCGTCGGGCGCGCAGCCAACGGGAGGCCACGAGGTCGTCGACCTCGACGCGCTCGCGGCGCAACCGCTCGGCGCGACGCTCCTCGGCACGCCGCTCGAGCAGCAGCTCGACGGCGGCGAGGCGGGTGTGGTCGCGCTGCCAGTGCTCGCGCGCCACCGTGGTGACGGTGGTGGCGGTCGCGAGCGCACGCTGGGACGCGATCAGGTCTGCGGCGATGCCGGCCGCGGCCAGGCGGCCGGTCGCGAAGCCGGTCGGGTCAGCGGTTGCGGGGTCGGTGGCCGTGGCCAGCCGGTCCGCCACCGCGTCTCGGCGCCGGCCGGCCTCGCGCTGGTCGGCGGCGGCGCGGGTCAGGCCGAGGCGGCTGTCCTGCTCGCGGACGCGGCGGACGCGGGCGACGGCGCGCATGCCGGCGTCGGGGTCGTGGTCGGGTGTGCGGGCCATCAGGCCACCAGCTCCTTGAGTGCCTGCCAGGTGTCGGCGAGGGACGTGCTGTCGTCCATGTCCTGGCGGAGGAAGTCGTTGATCGCGGGCATCCGGGCGAGCGCGACGTCGGCGTCGGGGTCGGCCCCGGCGACGTACGCGCCGATCTCGACCAGCTCGCGCACGGACCGGTGCGCCGCGAGGAGGCGGCGCAGCCGGGTGGCGTCGGCACGCTGGTCGGGGTCGGTGACGGCGCGGGTGACGCGGGAGATCGACTCCAGCACGTCGATGCTGGGGAAGTGACCCGCGGTGGCGAGCCGGCGGGAGAGCACGACGTGCCCGTCGAGGATCGACCGTGCGGTGTCGCCGATCGGGTCCTGCATGTCGTCGCCCTCGACGAGCACCGTGTAGAGGCCGGTGATGCTGCCCGTCGCGGACGTGCCGGCGCGCTCGAGGAGCTGCGGCATGAGGGTGAAGACGCTCGGCGGGTAGCCGCGGGTGGCCGGGGGCTCGCCCGCGGAGAGACCGATCTCGCGCTGGGCCATCGCGACGCGGGTGAGGCTGTCCATCATCAGCACGACGTGGCGGCCGCTGTCGCGGAAGAACTCCGCGATCCGGGTGGCGACGCCGGCGGCCCGGAGGCGCTCGACCGGCGGTGCGTCGGAGGTGGCCACCACGACGACCGAGCGCGCCAGGCCCTCGGGACCGAGGTCGTTCTCGATGAACTCGCGGACCTCGCGACCACGTTCGCCGACGAGCGCGATGACCGAGACCTCGGCGTCGGTGCCGCGAGCGACCATGGACAGCAGGCTCGACTTCCCGACGCCGGAGCCGGCCATGATGCCGATCCGCTGGCCGCGCCCGCACGGGGTGAGGCTGTCGAGGGCGCGGACGCCGAGGCCGAGCTGGTGGTCGATGCGCGGACGGCTGAGCGCGGGCGGCGCGGTGTGGTTGACGCCGACCAGCGGCAGGTGGTCCAGCGGCGGCCCGCCGTCGACGGGTCGGCCGAGACCGTCGAGGACGCGCCCGCGGAGGGCCTCGCCGACGGGGATGCGCAGCGGCCCGCCCGTGTGACGTACGACGTCGCCGACGCGCAGGCCGGTGGTGTCGCCGAGCGGCAGGCAGGTGAGGCCGGCGGGGCCGCTGGCGGCGACCTCGGCCAGCACACGGGTCTCGCCCTCGACGGCGACCAGGTCGCCCACGGCGGCCGCGAGGCCGGTGATCCGGACCTGGAGGCCGAGCAGCTCGGCGACCTGGCCGAGGCGGAGGGGGGAGACGGCCTCGAGGGCGCGGGCGCGCACGTCGGCGGTGAGGGCGGTCATGCGAGCACCCCCGAGAGCCGGGCGAGCGCCTCGTCGACCCGCAGGTCGACGACGTGGTCGTCGGCCTCGGCCACGGCGTCGGCGCGGCCGAGCGACGGGTCGGCGACCACGAGGATCCCGAGGTCGGCGAGCTCCCCGGCGACCGCGGCCACCTCGGGGTGGAGGCGCACGGACCCCACGGCGTGCGCGGGCAGCAGGCCGCGGACGCGCTCCAGGAGGTGCTCCGGGTCGGGCTCGAGCGTGCCGAGCAGGGTCCGGGTGAGCTCGAGCGCCAGGGCACCCGCCTGCTCGTCGACCCGCTCGCACGCGGCAGCGAGCAGTCCGTGCGCGGCCGTCGTGGCGGCGCGCAGGGCGGCGACCGCCGCGGCCTGCTCGGCGTCGCGCTGCTCGTCGCGGGCGGCAGCGGTGCGCGCCAGCTCCTCGACCTCGGCACGCACGGCGGCCTCGGCCTCCCGGCGTCCCTGCGCCCAGCCGACGGCGTACCCCTGGGCGCGGGCCGTCTCGCGGGTGTTCTCGACCGCGCGGAGCTCCGGCAGCCGGACCTCTGCGAGCGGGCGCAGGTCAGTCGACGAACTCATCGTCGCCTCCCCTGCGGATGACGATCTCGCCGCGCTCCTCGAGGCTGCGGATGGTGCGGATGACCGACTGCTGGGCCTCCTCGACCTGGGTGAGGCGGACCGGGCCGAGGATCTCGATCTCCTCCAGCACGTTCTCCGCGGCACGCTCGGACAGGTTGCCGGTGATCTTGTCGCGCACCTGCTCCGGGACGCCCTTCAGCGCGAGCGCGAGCTCGGCGGAGTCGACCTGGCGCAGCACCTGCTGCACGTCGCGGTCGGACAGCCCGACGATGTCCTCGAACATGAACATCCGGCTGCGGACCTCCTCGGCGAGGCCGGCGTCGAGCGACTCGAGGCCCTCGACGATCTGGCGTTCGGTCGACCGGTCCGCGCGGTTGATGATGTTGACGAGGGGCCCGACGCCACCGACACGGGAGGAGTCGGCGGGCTGCAGCACGGAGGACAGCCGGCGCTCCAGCACCCCCTCGACGATCCGCACGGTGTCGGGGTTGGCCCGACCCATCACCGCGATGCGGTGGGCCACGTCGGCCTGGAGCTCCGAGGACAGCCCGGAGAGCACCAGCGACGCCTTCTCGGCGGACATGTGGGCCAGCACGAGGGCGATCACCTGCGGGTGCTCCTCACGGATGAAGGAGCGGAGCTGGGCGGGGTCGGCGCGCTGCAGGAACTGGAACGGCAGCTGGATCGCCATGGCGGTGAGCCGCTGCATGGCCTCCTCGGCGCGGTCGTCGCCGAGGGCGCGCTGGAGCATGTCGCGGGCGAGGTCCATGCCGCCCTGCAGCATGTGCTCGCGCGCGGCGAGCATGCTGCCGAACTCCGAGATCACCTCCTTGGCCTCCCCGGCCTCCACGCTCGAGAGGGTCGCGATCTCGGCGGAGATCGCCTCGACCTCCTCCTCGCTCATGTGCTCGAGCACCGCCGCAGCGCGCTCCTTGCCGAGCCGCACCAGCACGATCGCGGCCTTGCGGGGTCCGAGTCCTGTCATCACGGCCATCAGGGACGCTCCACCAGCCAGCCGCGCAGCAGCGAGGCGACCTCGTCAGGCTGGCGCTCCACGAGGGAGACCAGCTCGTCGTACATCTCGTCGGACCTGGTGTCGACCGGCTCGAGGGCCAGTGCCGTCGCGGTCTCGTCCGGAGTGGGCAGCGCGGTCCGCTCGGCCTGCTCCATGCGGAGCTGCTCGACGACGTACGACGTTGCGTCCTGGCGCGCCTTGGCGTGCTTGCGCGAGCGCCGCCACGCCAGGCCGACGAGCAGCAGCACGAGCCCGCCCAGGGCGCCGTTGCGGATCCACCGGTTGCGCGCCTCCGCGGCCTCGGCCGCCCGGGCCGCCTCGAGGGCGGCCGCGTCGGCCTCGGCGAGGGAGGTGTCGAAGGGCACCGAGGACGTCTCGATGGTGTCGCCGCGGTCGGGGTTGAGGCCGATCGCGGAGGAGACCAGGTCGTTGATCTCGGTGACGTCCACGGCCACCTCGGCGTTGGTGTCGACGACGACCGCGGCGTGCAGCGTCTCGACGGAGCCGGGCGCGTTCTCGGACTGCTCGATCACCTTGTCGACGCCGTTCTCACGGACCGTCGCGGTGTTGCCGTAGCTGCCGTCGCCGCCGGTGCCACCGTTCTCGAGCTGGGCGTCGGGGCCGACCACGCCGCCGGGCGAGGCGCCGCCGGCGCCGCCGGCGTAGGACTCGCTCTGCTTGGACTCGGCGAGGACCGGGGCCTTGCGCTTGCCGTAGGTGGTGGTCTCGCGCACGACCTTGTCGAAGTCGAGCACCGCGGTGACCTGGACCGACGACTTGCCGGGACCGTAGATGCGGTCGAGCATCGTCTGCGCCTTGGCGCTGAGCTGGTCCTGGTAGTCCTCGACCTGGCGGTTGCGGCTGCTGCTCATCCCGCTGCCGGACTCGTCGTTCTCCGACAGGACGCGGCCGGTGGAGTCGGCGACGGTCACCTTCGCCGGGTCCAGGCCGTCGATGCTGGAGGCGACCAGGTTGACCACGGCCATGACCTGGTCGGGGTCGAGAGTCGTGCCGCGGGTGTCGACGAGGACCGACGCCGTGGCGGGGTCCTGCTCCTCGGCGAAGACCTGCTTCGGGGGCAGCGCCAGGTGGACGACGGCGGTCTCGACGCCGTCGATGGCCTCGATGGTCGCGGCGAGCTCGCCCTCCATCGCCCGCTTGAAGTCGGTCTGCTCCTTGAACTGGGAGGTCGAGATGTCCTGGCCGTCGAGCAGGGCGTAGCCACCGTCGCTGCTGCCGGACGGGATGCCCTCGCCGCTGAGGGCGATGCGGGTGGAGTAGACCTTGTCGCGCGGCACGGAGATGGTCCCGCCACCGCCACCGATCTCGTAGGGGACGCCGTCGGCGTCGAGCTGCTCGACGACGGCGGAGGCGTCCTCGGCCGACAGGTTCGAGTAGAGCGGCGAGTACGACGGCGCCGAGGCCCACCGGAACACCATGAAGGCGGCCAGCAGGAGGGCGCCCGTGCCGACGATCGCGACGACCTTCTGGCCAGGGCTGAAGAGGCCGAAGGAGCGGCGGTAGCGCTCCAGGACCTGCGTGATCCCGGTCCTCATCCGACCTGCATCCGCATGATCTCGGTGAACGCCTCGATGGCCTTGTTGCGCACGGCGACGGTCAGCTTGGTGGCCGTCTCGGCCTCGGCCGCGGCCAGCGTGTAGTCGTGGATGTTGGGCAGCGTGCCGGTGGCCGCGCGCACGGCGAGCGTGTCAGCGGAGTCCTGGATGCCCTCGAGGCGCTCGATGCCGTCGAGCACCAGGCTGCCGAAGTCCACGCCCGGGGCGGCCGAGGTCGAGGGCGCAGCAGGCGCCTGCACGAGGGGCGCGGCGAGGGGGGTGAAGCCGGCGATGGCCTCGATGCCGTTGATGCTCATCAGCGCTGTCCGATCTGGAGTGCCGCGTTGTAGGAGTCCTGCGCTGTCTTGGTCACCTGGACCGAGGCCTGGAAGCCGCGCTGCGCCTGCACGAGGGAGGTCATCTGGACCGACATGTCCATGGCCGGCGTGCGCACCATGCCGTCGGCGTCGGCGAGCGGGTGGTCCGGGGCGTGCTGGAGCACGCCCTCCGCGTCGCCGAGCTCGATGCCGGCGACGTCGACGCCGCCCTCGGGGAGGGCGCGCGCCACGACCATCTGCTGCTGGAAGGCGTCCTCGCCGGTCGCACGGACGGTGTTGGCGTTCGCGATGTTGTGCGCGAGCGCGTCGAGCCAGGTCTGGTGCATGCCCAGGCTGCTGTTGGCGATGCGCAGCATGTCGAAGGCGCCCATCAGAAGGCACCCGCCGCGGTGCTGAGGAGCGTGAAGCGGTCGGAGACGGCGCGCGTCATCATCTGGTACTGGAACTGGGTCTGCACGGCCGACAGGGACTCCTGCCGCAGGTCGACGTTGTTGCCGTCCTCGCCGACGGGCGCGTTGCTCGGCCGCTGCGTCGGCGCGACGCCGGCGGCGGACATCGCACCGCGCTGGATCGCGGCGGCGAGCGAGGACTCGAAGTCGACGCTGGTCGCACGGAAGCCGGGGGTGTCGACGTTGGCGATGTTGTCGGCGATGACGGTCTGCCGGGTGGCCAGGCCGTCGAGGGCCGTGGCGAGCACGGACGTGACGGCGTCGGGCATGCCGAGGGACACGAATTGACTCCTGGAGGAGAAAAGCGAGTGCCGGTCCGTCGGCGAGGGGGTGAGCGTTCCGTGCTCACTGGGTCGGATCGGCGTTGTTGCCGTCCCGTTGAGGATTTGAGGGGGCGATCTTGACGAGATCGCCGTGTTCGGGACCCAGGTCCCGGAGCGACACCACCCGAACGGGCCATGCCCGGACCACCCGGTCCGGGTGCGGGCATGGCCCGGGCCGTGCGTCAGGCCGAGACGTCGACGTACGCCGCCGGACGCGGGCGGGCCGCGGAGGTGCTGCGCTCGAGGCCCGCGAGGTCGGCACGGTTCTCGCCGACGGCGCGGTCGAGCTCGGCGCGGACTGCGGCCTGGAGGCTCAGCAGCTCGCGCACGCGGTCGAGGAGGACGTCGGGCACCGGGCCGCCGGGGGTCGGCGGGGTCCACGCGGTCAGCGGGGGCGCTTCGTTCCCGGGGTCCCCGGCGAGCGCCGCGGCCTCGCGGGCATCGCGCTCGAGCACGTCGAGGGCCTCCTCCCAGGCGGCGACGAGGTCGTCGCCGGGCACGGGGGCGCTCACGCCGATCGGACGGCGTCCGCGGGGCGGGCGGCGTCGGCGGCCGCCTCTCGCCACGCCTCGGCCAGGCCGACGACCAGGTCGAGGCAGTGCGACGTCGCCTCGGGGTCACGCTGCACGTTGGCCTCGACGAGCTTGACCTGCAGGTGGGTGTAGATGCTGCTCAGGGCCTCGCTCCCGTCCCAGACGCCCGGACGGAGGGAGGACTGCAGCTCCACCACGATGTCCTGGGCGTGCAGCAGGTTGTGGTGGGCGACTCCGTGGTCGCCGGCCTGCTGGGCCGCCAGGGCCCGGCGGCAGTCGAGCACGAGGCGCTCGTAGAGCATGACGAGCAGCTTGCTCGCGCTGGCGGTCTCGACCGACGACTGCAGGTAGGCGAGCGGCGTGCCCGACGAGGTCGCGGACGACGTGCCGTACGGGCTGGAGAAGGGCGTGGTGTAGGCCATGAGGGTGCTGTCCTTAGCTTCCCGAGGTCGTGAGTGAGGAGAGTTGGCCGGCCAGCCAGGAGGACTGGCTGTTCATCTTGCTGAGAGCCGTCTCGAGTGAGGTGAACTGGCGGGTGAGCGCGGTCCGTCGCAGCTCCAGCCGCACGTCCCAGG
>CAZDAO010000085.1:0-5141 GCA_964503015.1 uncultured Nocardioides sp.
GATGATCCCCGGCAAGATGGTCAAGGGCATGGGCGGGGCGATGGACCTGGTCCACGGCGCCAAGCGGGTGATCGTGCTGATGGAGCACGTCGCCAAGGACGGGTCGCTGAAGATCCTGAACGAGTGCGACCTGCCCTACACCGGCAAGCGTGTGGTGCAGCGGATCATCACCGACCTCGCGGTCATCGACGTGATCGACCCGACGACCGGCGAGGTCGCCCCCTCGGGCACCCTCGGCGAGCGGGCGCTCAAGCTGGTCGAGGTCGCACCTGGTGTCACCGAGGACGAGGTGCGGGAGAAGACCGAGCCCGAGCTGGTCTGATCGGACCCGGCAGCGCAGCAACGAGCCGAGCAGTTGACGTCCGCGCTCAAGCCTTCTCCTGGCGGTGGCGAGGTCAGGGCGACCTGCCGCGATGGGCGCGGGGCTCTGCCGATGTCCGCTCGGCAATCTCTCGCTCGCGGGTAGGTTGAGGCTGACCTACCGGGCGTCAGGCAGGACAAGGCGTGAGCGACCCCTCGGGGCAAGTGGGTCCAGCTTCGACGCGCCTGATCGTGATCCGCGGTAGTAGCGGGTCGGGGAAGTCGACCGTCGCGGCAGCTGTTCGCGAGGCGCGTCCAGAGCGTTCTGGCGCTGTCATCGGCCAAGACGTGATGCGCCGCCAAGTCCTCGGGACCGGCGACGACTTCGGCGGGCACGCGACCGCACTGATCGACCTGACCACCCGCTTCGCGCTCGACCGGGCTTTGATGTTGTTGTCGAAGGCATCCTCAATGCCGACTGGTACACGGAGACACTGCTTCGACTGACCGAGGACCACCGAGGCGTCTCGCGCTTCCATCTCTATGACCTCACCTTCGATGGGACCGTCAGGCGGCATGGCACGAAGTCCGTCGCGGACGTGGTCGGGGTGGCTGCGCTGCGGAAGTGGTGGCGGGCTGCCAACCCGTCCCGGGCATAGATGAAGCGAGGATCACCGACTCAGACGACCTCGAGCCGACCGTCGCGCGTGTCCTTGACGATTGCTGGCCCTCCGTCTGAGACATCCGGACTGCCGCTGACAGTGTGGGGATGTGCGAATCTGGAACATGCCGACGTTCCGTGACCTCAGCGAGGTCGCCGCGCATCTCAGGGGACGGGATCTTCCATTCGCTTGGTACGTGATGGGGCCGGATGACCGCGCGATCAAGTTCGAGGTGGCCCCGTGAGACATGACGGTCGCGACCGACTACTTCGCCCATCACCCACTGGCACTGTCCGACGGCACGCCGGTCACGGTTCTGGTTGCGCAACGACGAGGTGAGTCCTGGACTACCCAGCCCGCACCGGGCATCAGCGGACGCGACCATCAGTTCGACCACGAGCAACTCGTGGGGTTCGATGTAGACGAGGCAACCACCCAAGCGAGTGCAGCCGGTTGGCTCGTCCGAGCGCATGAGCCGGAGGCGATGGTGACTGCGGACTTCAACCCGAGTCGTTTGAATCTCTGCTACACCGACGATCGCGTGGTGGAATCCGTGCACGTGGGGTGAACGTCCGGACATGCCGCCTAGAAAGCGCGAATCTACCGACGGCAGGTTTGACCTCGATGGCCCCTCTTCCCCGCGACGATGGTCAGCCGTCGCGCCTGCGATCCCGACGTCGAGCGACAGTGCGCAGGATCCGCACGAGCACAGGCTGGTAGCCGCCGACGTCGGTTCTTCCCCAGCCGAGACCACCACTGGATCCCGCCTCGACGGACGAGGTGTTCGGGTCGACCTCGGGACTGTCGTACTCCTCGTTCGTCTGCTGCGGCGAGCGCTTCTTCGGTTCGTGCGCGGTCATGGCGGGAAGCCAATCACGGGGCGCACCCAAGGACCACACGAGCAAGCGGATCTGCCGCGACGAGCGATCGGGTCGAGCTACAGCAGGTGAAGGTCCACGCCAGGCGGAGCATCGAGGATCATCCGCGCGTCCTCGGGATGGATGCGGTGGGTGCCGGCGTGGTCGACGAGGAAGCCGAGACCGTGTGGGCTCAACCAGACATAGCGGCCTTCGCCGCACTGGCGTGCCTCGTAGCCCGCGTGGGTCTTCCAGCGGTGGTGACGGCGGCCGAGGGGGCCGGAGTTGTGGGAGCCGGTCTGATCCGGCGGCGGATCTCGGCCGTCGTCGCCGTGGTCATAGGCGGTGGGGTGGTCCATGTCGACGTTGCGGCTGGTTGAGCCGGCGTAGGGCCAGTAGTCGCCGCCCGTGATGAGGTGGACCTGGTCCCGCAGGGACTCGGGGTGCTCGTAGGCCGTGTAGCGGACGCGGCCGGACAGGTCCTTCACCGGCTGCACCTTCACGTCGTGGCGCCGCAGCAGCTCGGCCAGCATGCCCAGCGTGATCGGTCCCAGCCCCTCGACCCGTGCCACACCGTCACCCGACTGGAGTGCGGCCTCGTGGAGATGGATGTGCAGGACCGCCTTCGGCCGGAGGGGGCGGAGGTCGAGGTCGCGCAGCGCGTCGAGGAGGTCCGCCGGGAAGGCCAGGGGGCGCGCCATCGAGCCTGCGGGGGCCTCGTCGGCGTCGGGCTCCGACGCGGGCTCGACATCCGACGCGGACTCGGCATCCGACGTGTCCTCGGGATCCGTGTGCTCGAGCAGCAGGGCGAACAGCTCCGCGGGTCGGGCCAGCCAGCCGAAGGCGATCGCACGCAGCTCGTCGGGGTGGGCCTCGGGGTGGCGGGGAGCGATGATCTCGGCGACGCGATGGACGACGGCGTCGACGGCCGCGGCGTCACCGGCCTCGAGGCGGGCGATCAGCGTGCGGAGGCCGTATTCATCGGTGCGGCCCAGGCCGACGTAGCGCCTCCGGCGCTCGGCCTCGCGGCGCTCGTCGTGCAGCTCGGTGTCGGCCTCGATGACCTTGGCCTCGGCGACCTCGAGGACCCGGCCGATGCCCTCGCTGGCGATCATCCGGGAGACCGCCCGGTCGACCAGCCCGACCCGATCGCGCGCGAGGTGTCGCGACATCCGCGCAACCCTGCGGGCCACCCACGGCTCACACTCACCACGCCTGGTCACCGCCCAGGTCAAGGGCAGTCGGTGCTCGAGGTCGAGGACGTCGGCGAGCAGGTTTCTGGTGGCGGTGACGCCGGCACCTCGCGCGAGGGCGATCTCGCCGAGGCAGAAGTCCTGCACGCCGGGGGTGCCATCGCCGCCGACCTGGCGGAGCACGTTGCCGACGCGACGGGCGACGCGGCCGTCGGGACCCTTGGTCGGGTCGCTCGAGTGGAGTGCCGCCCAGGCTGACAGAACCTCCAGCTTGCGCACCCCTGCGAGCCGCGCGGCACGCTCGGCCTCGGTCGCGGCAGCCAGGATGGCGTCCGCGTCGAGGTCGTGCTGAGCGACGGTCATGGGTTCATTCTACGACCAACCACCGACACTCTGACCTGCGCAAACAGTACTGTGGACAACTATTTGCGAACATGCGAGCGATGCGCGCTCGCCACGCTCCCGAACCCCTCGACCGCCAGTGACGCGAGCGCCCCAGTCGGTCGTCAGCCGTCCGCGCCGACCGACCGCTCCGGCAGCTGCTGGAGCGTCCACCGGTTGCCGTCAGGGTCGCGGAGCTGGATGAACCGACCCCAGGGCTGGTCGTCGATGCCGCTGACCTCGATGCCGCGGGCCAGCAGGTCGGCGTACGTCGCGTCGGCGTCGGCCACGACGGCCTGCAGGTTGTCGAGCGATCCGGGCGCCATCTCGGTCAGCCCGCGGCCGATCGCGATCGAACACGCCGAGCCCGGAGGCGTCAGCTGCACGAAGCGGATCTCCTCGCTGACGGTCTGGTCGTGATCGGCGTGGAAGCCGACCTTCTCGTAGAACTCCTTGGCGCGGTCGACGTCGGTCACCGGCACCATCACCAGCTCGAGCTTGATGTCCATGGCACGACGGTAGGACGGCATCAGGTCAGTTCCTGGCCTCATGCGATCCCATGCGTGCCTGTGAGTCATCTCTCGACGGGGAACATCGAGCGCGCCGCACCGGCTGAGGAGGTCGTATAACCGTCAACTTCTCAGGAGGCACCACCCCTCATGTCCCGTGCATTCGAGCCCCTCGCCGTCGGTCCCTGGAAGGTCCCGCAGCGCTTCGTGATGGCGCCTCTGACCCGCAACCGGGCGGGCGCCGGCAACGCGCCGACCGACCTCAACGCCGAGTACTACGCGCAGCGCGCGGGTGCCGGCCTGATCGTCACCGAGGGCATCGCTCCGAGCCGCGTCGGCCAGGGCTACCTGAACGTGCCCGGCCTCTACACCGACGAGCAGGTCGCCGGGTGGCGCACCGTCGCCGACGCGGTCCACGCGCGTGACGGCGTGATCGTCGCGCAGCTCATGCACGCCGGGCGGATCGCCCACGCCGACAACAAGGACGGCGTCGAGACCGTCGCGCCGAGCGCCGTGCAGGCGCCCGGCGAGATGGTGACCGCCGACGGCGGCAAGCCCCACGATGTCCCGCGCGCGGTGGAGACCGACGAGGTCGCCGGCCTGGTCGCCGACTACGTCACCGCCGCCCGCAATGCGATCGCAGCCGGGCTCGACGGGGTCGAGGTGCATGCCGCGAACGGCTACCTGCTGCACCAGTTCCTCGACCCGACGGTCAACCTGCGCGACGACGAGTACGGCGGCTCGCCGGAGGCCTGCGCCCGCTTCGTCATCGAGGTCGTCACGGCCGTCGCCGAGGCGATCGGCGCCGAGCGGGTCGGCCTGCGGCTGAGCCCCGCCCACCAGTTCAACGGCATCGGCGAGGAGCACGGCCCCGACCTCACCGCGACCTACCGCGCGGTCGTCGACGCGGTGGCGCCGCTCGGACTCGCCTACCTGAGCCTGCTCGCCAGCCCGCTCGAGCCGCTCGAGGCGCTGGTCCGCGACCTGCGCGAGCGCTTCGACGGCGTGGTGCTCCTCAACGACGGCTTCGGCGACGTCACCACCCTGGAGTCGGTCGAGCGGCTGCTCGACACCGGCCTCGCGGACGCCGTGGTCGTGGGACGCCCGTTCCTCGCCAACCCCGACCTCGCCGAGCGGTGGCGCGTCGGTGCCGAGCTCAACGAGCCGAACCCCGACACCTTCTACGGCGGTGGCGCCGAGGGCTACACCGACTACCCGACGCTCGACCAGGCGTCCTGA
>CAZDAO010000085.1:5241-11053 GCA_964503015.1 uncultured Nocardioides sp.
CCGAGCGAGTCGGCGACAGTGAGGGCCGAGGAGTTGAAGCCCCGGTCCTCGTCGGTCGCGGAGGCCAGCATCGCCACCCCCGTGCGGGGATAGGCGAAGCCCATGCCGACGCTGGCGAGGACGTAGGACGCGATCGGCGCCAGGGCAGGTACGTCGGTGCCGCGCGACCGCAGCCACACCAGCAGTGCGATCGCCGCGACGCCGACCAGCACGACGCCGGTGCCGAAGCGGAACGCGGTGCCGTGCGCGACGCGCTCGCCGAGGCGGGACGACGCCTGGCTCGACGTCGCCCACACCACGCCGACGCAGGTCAGCGCGATGCCGGCCTGGCCGGGCGTCAGGTCCCACCGCTCCTGCAGGACGTAGACGATGTAGGCCTCGGCGCAGAAGAACGACGCCGCCAGCAGGCCGCGCGTCGCGATCACCGACGGCAGCCCCGGGCGACCGGTCAGCGTGCCGGCGGGCAGCAGCGGGCGTACGCCGACGACGACCAGCACGAACGCGAGCGCGGCGGCGGCCAGGGTGATCCCGGTCCCGGAGCCGAGGAGCTCGAGGGCGAGGACCGCGCCCGCGGCCAGCGCCGCCCAGGCCAGCCGCGAACGAGGGGTCGCCGTCGGCGCTGCCGGGGCGGGCTGGCGGCGCGCGGTCGGCGTGACCAGCACCGCGGCCAGCGCGACGAGCGCGACGATGCCGAGGAACACCCACCGCCACCCCAGCGTCGAGGCGACGAGGGCCGCGAGGCCCGGGCCGAAGAGCGCGGGCAGCACCCAGGCCGCGGCGAACGCGGCGAAGATCGCCCCCTGGAGACGCTGCGGGTAGACGAGCCCGACGAGCACGTAGGCCGCCACGATCAGCGCCCCGCTGCCGAGGCCCTGCACCACGCGGCCGACGACGAGGACCTCCATGCCGACAGCGGTGCCGCACACGGCCAGGCCGAGGGAGAAGGTGACCATCGAGGCCAGCAACGGCACCAGCGGGCCGCGCCGGTCGCACCACATGCCGGCGGCCACCATGCCGACCACGCCGCTCGCGAAAGGGGCGGCGAAGGAGAGCGCGTAGTAGTCGAAGCCGTCGAGGCTGCGCGCCACGGTCGGCATGATCGTCGTGACCGCCATCGACTCGAAGGCGGCGAAGGCGATGAGGGAGAACAACCCGATCGTGGTCGCGGCGTAGGTCGGGGAGAGGATCCGCTCGCGCGGCTCGCGGGTCGTGCTGGTGCTCACTGGCATGACGGTAGGACCTCAGGTGCACGTGAGGTCAACCGAGTTCGGCCCCCGTGGACGCAGCCGCGGCCGGGACGTCGTCGAGGAGCAGGTCGACGGTCCGGGCCGTGTCGCCCGAGCCCAGCGCGGCCAGGACGGCGAACGTGCCGTCGGCCAGGCGTTGCTCGCTCTCGCGCCGGGCGTCGACGATCGCCGGTGCGAGTCGTTCGTGCGGTGCGACGCCGTGCTGGTCGTACGCCGACTCTGCCGCTCCGTAGCACCGGGCGGCGCCGGCGTCGTCGAGCAGGTGGGTCGCGCAGGCGCCCAGGGTGTAGAGGATGTCGGCCGCCACCAGCGGGTCGGGGTAGCGCTCGTGCGCGATCCGCAGCGCCTCGAGGAGGCTGGCCCGGGCGGGCACGGGCTGGGCCGAGACGACGAGCGCCGAGCCGTGCACGAGCAGGACGCTGCCCAGGAGGGGTCCGACGTCGAGGTCGGCGACGCGATCGAACGCCTCGGTGCTCAGGTGCAGGGCCTGGTCGGCGCGGTCGAGGTAGAGCAGGTCGACCGCTGCGCTGAGCAGCAGGTGCACCACGTCGTAGGTGTCCTCCTCCTCGCGTGCCTCGGCGAGGCTCTGCAGGTTGGCCAGCAGCGACGTCTCGTGGTCGCCCGCGTAGGCGGCGACGTGCCCCTGGATGTCGCGGGCCAGGGAGACCAGCTGTCGTTCGCCTGAGGTCGAGGCGAGCTCGGCGGCCTCGGTCGCCGCACGCCTCGCCGTCGCGAGGTCGGCGTGGTGGGCAGCGAACGCCGCCAGGCAGCACCAGCCGTTGACGAGGATGCGGTCGACCTCCAGCCCGAGCGCGCCGGCGCGACCGAGGGCGTCCTCGAGCAGTCCCTGCGTGCCCGGCTTGTTGAGGTAGCTGGCGAAGGTGCCGGTGAGGACGGCGACGCGGACGGCCTGGACAGGATCCGGCGCAGCCATCGAGGCGACCCGTTGCAGCACGGCGTGGCCCTCGGCGAGCCTGCCGGTCAGCAGCCAGTAGCGGTGCAGGGCGATCGCGAGGCGAGCAGCCACGGCCGCGTCGTCGTCGCCGATGGCGCGCTCGAGCGCCACGTCCAGCGCGTCGTGGTCCCGGGCGAGCCGTGCGACGGAGGCACCCGACGTCGGGCCGAACAGCCGGGCGGCGGTGTGCTCGGCGAGGTCCAGCGCAGCGTGCCGCAGGCGCTGGTCGAGCAGCGCGCGGTCACCGCGGGTCCTCGCGAACTGGCGGACCGGTTCGCGCATGGCGGCGCGGCCGTCGAGGTCGAGGGACAGCAGGCCGCAGGACACCAGCTCCTCCAGGGCGTCCTCGAGGTCGTCGACCACCCCGTCCGCGGCAGCCTCGAGGAGCTCCAGCGACACCCAGCCCCGGACCGAGCCGAGCAGCTCGAAGACCCACCGGGCAGGCTCCCCGAGCGCCGCGTGCGCCTCGGCGAGGACGTCCAGCAGGCTCGCCCGAGGGCCCGTGCGCGAGGGTGAGGGAGCGAGCGGGGACGTGCGCTGCTGCGCGAACCGCTCGAGGAGCTGACCGGGTGTGAAGGTCCGCACTCGCGCTGCGGCGACCTCGAGGGCCAGCGGTATCCCGTCGACCAGCCGGCACAGCTCGTCGACGGCACCTCGATCCACGGCGCCGACACCGGGACGGACCTGTTCGGCCCGGTGGACGAACAGCTCGACCGCCTGCTCGGGTGGCAGGGGGCCGAGCAGGAGCGTCAGCTCCCCAGCAGCCGCCGTCGGTCGCCGGCTCGTGAGGAGGAGACGCAGCCCGGGCGCCCGGGACCCGAGGGTGTCGACGAGCCCCCGGACGCCGTCGATGCCCTCGAGGTTGTCGAGCACGAGGACGGCGTCGCCGACCCGCCTGGCCACCGCCGCCAGGAGGTCGTCCTCGTTGGGGTCGACCCCCACCTCGCGGGCGATGCGGGCCAGTGCCGCTGGAGCGGTCACCTCGGTCTCGAGCCGGCAGAAGGCCACGGGTGCGCCGGCGTCCGACAGCTCGTGCGCGACCACCGTCGCGAGGGTCGTCTTGCCCATGCCCCCGATCCCCACGAGCGTCAGGGTGCGGCGACCCGGCTCCAGCAGGCGCAGCGCCTCGGCCACCTCCTCCTGCCGGCCGACGAACGGGTGGGGGCGCGCCGGCAGGGGCGCGTACGGCGTGGCCTCGGGCCCGGCCTCGTCGTCCCCGCCGCGGGCCTCGTCGGGTCCGGGCGCCGGCGGACGGTCGGGCAGCGCGTGTCGCAGGATGGCGGTCTCGAGGTCCCGCAGGGCGGGTGTCGGGTCGATGCCGAGGTCCTCGCGGAGCACCTGCCTGGCTCGCGCGCACGTCGCCAGGGCCTCCGCCTGCTGCCCGCTCCAGTAGAGGGCCCGGGCGAGGATGCTCCACCCCCGTTCGTCGTAGGGCTGCTCGTCGAGGAGGGCGTGCGCGGCGGTGACCGCGCCGGCCTCGTCGCGCAGGCGCAGCCGGGCGTCCGCCAGCTCGGCCAGTGCGGTCGCGCGGGTCTGCTCGAGCCCGGGTCGGGTCGCCTGCACCAGCCGCTCGGCCTCGATGCCCGAGAGCGGCGCCCCCGACCAGAGGTCGAGGGCGCGGTCGAAGAGCTGCGCCGAGCGGCCGGGATCGCCGGCCCGGAGAGCCGCCCGCCCGGCCGAGACGAGGTGCTCGAAGGCCCGCGCGTCCACCTCGACGTCGCCGGTCAGGACGTAACCGTCACCGACGCGGGCGACGTCGACGCCGTGCCCGCGCAGCAGCTTGCGCAGGGTGGTCACGTTGACCTGCACGGCGTTGCGGACGCTGGCGGGCGGGTGCTCGCCCCACAGCTGGTCGACCAGGTCGTCGACGGTGCAGGCCCGGGGGTGGCTCAGCGCCAGCACCGCGAGCACCGAGCGCCTGCGCGGACCTCCCAGCGGGAGCTCCGCGCCGTCGGACACGGCCGTCACGGCGCCGAGGACGGTGATGAGGACCATGGCGCCCATGGTGGGCGCGACAAGCCGGCGATAAGCGGCTGCGCGCACGGTTTTCCCAACGCCCGGGGATGCCGGGACCGAACCCCAAGGAGGGGCCTGCGGGCTCCCTCGTCCGGCGTGCCCGGAATAGTGGGCGGCCGGTCGGCGCTGTGCCCGCAGTGACTGCACCTTCCGTCGACCTGTCCGTGCTCGACCTCGTCCCCGTCCGCAGCGACCAGACCACCGGCGACGCGATCGCGGCCTCACGAGGGCTCGCGCGCGTGGCCGACGAGCTCGGCTACCGCCGCTACTGGGTCGCCGAGCACCACAACATGCCGGCCGTCGCGGCCACCAACCCGCCGGTGCTGATCGCGATGCTGGCGGCGGCGACCTCGCGCATCCGCGTGGGCTCCGGTGGCGTCATGCTGCCCAACCACGCGCCGCTCGTGGTGGCCGAGCAGTTCGCGCTCCTCGAGGCGGCGTTCCCCGGCCGGATCGACCTCGGCATCGGCCGCGCGCCCGGCACCGACCCGCTGACCAGGTACGTCCTGCGCGGCGGCAGCGCCGAGTCGGCCGACGACGCCGTCACGAAGTTCCCCGACTACGTCGAGGACATCCGCACCCTCATGACCAGCGACGGGGTCGAGCTGCAGGTCGGGCCGCGGCGCCAGCCGTTGCGCGCGACCCCGTCGGCCCGCTCGGTCGCCGACATCTGGCTGCTCGGGTCCTCGGACTACTCGGCCCGGCTGGCGGCCGAGAAGGGGCTGCCGTACGTGTTCGCCCACCACTTCTCGGGCGAGGGGACCGGCGCCGCGCTCGACCTCTACCGTTCGTCGTACCGACCCTCGCCGGAGTACCCCGAGCCGCGCACCTTCCTCACCGTCAACGCCGTCGTCGCCGAGACCGAGGAGGAGGCGCGCCGGCAGGCACTGCCCAACGTCCAGCAGATGATCGCGCTGCGCACCGGTGCCCCGCTGCACCCGCAGCGGCTCGTCGAGGAGGCCGAGGCGGTCGAGATGACCGCGGACCAGCAGGCGTTCGGGAACGCGATGGCCGGGCGCTGGGTCCTCGGTGACGCCGAGCAGGCCCGCCGGCAGCTCCAGGAGCTCGCCGCGACCTACGGCGTCGACGAGGTGATGGTGCACCCGGTCGCCGGCGCCCGTGCGGGCACCGACGCCGGGGCGTCGCCGAACCGGGAGACCACCCTGCGGTTGCTGGCGGGCTAGTGCCGTTCCTCGAGGCCGACGGCCTTGCGCAGCTTCGTGACGGCGTCCTGCAGCTCCGGGTCGTCGGCCGCGCGTGAGTCCATCAGCGCCGCGAGCGCCTCGGCGAGGACGTTGAGCTTCTCCTGCGCGGCCTCCTCCGAGCGGCGTCCGGCGTTCTCGAGCAGGACGAGGAGCAGCAGCGAGAGGATCGCCGACCCGGTGTGCAGGGCCAGCTCCCACTTGGTCGTGGACTTCCACAAGGGGTAGCTCAGCGCCCACGCGAGGAGCACCACGAGGATCACGGCGAAGAACGGCGCCCGGCTGACCCGCTCGTTGACCGCGTCGACGAACCGCTCGAAGACGCCCGGTCGGTCGGCCTGCTCGCGGGACTCGGCCGCCTCGTTGTGCTCCATGACCGGAGGCTAGTGGTC
>CAZDAO010000086.1:0-1553 GCA_964503015.1 uncultured Nocardioides sp.
TTCTTCAACGACCCGCACCGCAAGAAGGGCTACTTCACCATCGAGCGCAAGGTCATCCAGACGATCCGGCACACGCCGAAGGGGTCCACGATCCGCATCGCGGTCTACTCCTTCGACCGGATGCCCGTCGCGAAGGCTCTCATCGCCGCCCACCGACGCGGGGTGAAGGTGCAGATGCTGCTCAACGACCACCAGTACACCAAGGCGATGCGGGCGATCCGCAAGGAGATCGGCGCCAGGCGCAAGGCCGACAGCTTCATCTACCGGTGCAAGGCCGGCTGCCGCAGCAAGGCCAACCAGTACAACAACATGCACACCAAGTTCTACTCGTTCTCGCAGGCGGGCAGGTCCAAGGACGTCATCGCGGTCGGTTCGGCCAACATGATGCTCAACGCGGACATCCACCAGTGGAACGACCTCTACTTCACCTCGGGCGACCACCGGCTCTTCCGGCAGTTCGTGTCGCTGTTCAACGACATGAGGAAGGACCACGACACCCGCCAGCCCCCGCAGTTCTTCTGCGGCAAGCCGACCGGAGCGCACTGCGACGACGCGGTCGACAAGCACACCGTCTGGGCCTTCCCGAAGCCGTCAGGGCCGAAGAACGACCTCGTGCTCGACATGCTGGGGAAGGTGCAGTGCCTCACCCCGGACGGCGCAGGTGGGCAGACGCGGACCCGCCTGGTGCTGTCGATGCACACGATGCGCGGCCGGCGCGGCGACTACCTCGCGGCCGCGATCCGCCAGAAGTACGCCGAGGGCTGCCGGTTCCGCGTGAGCTACGGACTCATCGGCTACCACACCAAGAAGATCCTCGGCGCGGCCACCGCGCGCGGCCGGATCCCCCTGCGGTCCACGGGGCTCGACTACAACCCGGACGACAACTACGACCTCAACAAGGACGGCAAGGACGACCTGATCCTGAACTACTACAGCCACCAGAAGTACCTCGCCATCCAGGGCACCTACAACGGCGTCCCGGACACGAGCATGGTGCTGACGGGGTCGTCGAACTGGGCCAGCCTGAGCACGGGCAACGACGAGACGTGGTTCACCATCCGCGGCAAGAAGGTCACCAGGAAGTACGTCAAGAACTTCAACTACCAGTGGCGGAACAAGCGCAACTCGCGCAACGCCTACACCACGACGTACGCCAACTTCCGCGTAGCGCGGATGGTGCGCGGCGAGGACGGCGTGCTGCGCCGGACCTTCGTCACCGAGCGCCGGCCGATCACCACCGTCGAGCCCGACGGCTACCGGAAGGGTCCCTACTGGGAGTCCGACTGACCACGACGGGTCGTGGTCGACCTCCCGGGGCCCGCCTCCGGGTGGTCTGGACACCATCGACAGGACGTGGGGGCGCTGCGAAGGTGGAGAGATGTTTCGGGCTCGGGTCGAGGCGGTCCTGGCGGTCATCGCGGCCGTCCTGACCGTCGTCACCTTCGTCTGGCCGACCTGGATCGAGTCGCTGAGCGGACTCGAGCCCGACGGCGGGACGGGCGAGACCGAGCGATGGCTCGCGGCGGTCTTCGCCGTCGCGGCGCTGGTCCTGG
>CAZDAO010000086.1:1653-7132 GCA_964503015.1 uncultured Nocardioides sp.
CTCGTCACCGTCGGCCTCGACGTGGCCTGCGACGAGGCGGTGAGCGCGACCGGTGAGCTGCGCAGCCATGTCGACGTCGACGTCGTCGTCGGGACCGCCGAACGGCCGACCGGGCTGCTGGCCGCGGCCCCGATGCCACGAGGTCCGTCCGTCGTCGTCGACCGCTGGCAGGACGCCCTGGTCGCGCTGGCGTGGCAGGCGCTGCTCGACGCGGCGGCGGGGCTCAGCGCCGCCGCGGGTCGCGACCCCGACGGCGCGGCCCTGGTGCCCACCAGCTGGTCGGTGTCGCGTCGAGGTCTGGCCATCGGCGCGCAGGCGCGCCACCCCTTCGACCGACAGCCGGCGACCGGCAGCAGGTCCGGCGCGTCGTCATGACGGTGGACCTGGGCAGCATCACCGGCCTGGCCACGGCGCTCGGCGTCCTCACCGACGGCAACCCGCGTGCCGACTGGTTCGCCGACCCGGCGCGCTACCTCCGCACGATGCTGACCGACGACGCCCAGCGCACCGCCCTGGTCGACGCCGTGGACGAGCTGATGGGCGGGGCAGCAGCGACGAAGGACGCGACCGGGCGCACCTGGCTGCCCGTCCTCGAGAACCCGCCCCTCTCGGTGTACGTCGTCATTGACGACTCGCGCCCCGAGGTCCACGTCGGCCTGGGCGCGCGGGTCCGACGGACACCGGCCGCCGGTGAGGTCGGCGTCGAGGCCGAGGCCTACGTGCCGCTGTTCGCCGCAGGAGGCGCGAGCGCGCTCCTGCTGGGCGAGCAGGACGCGAGCGTCGAGGTCTCGCTGGCGGTCGACCTGCCCGCGACGGCCGGCACCGGCGCGGTCGCGCTCGACCGGGCCGAGCTCTCGGCGTCGATCCCCACGTGGGGACCGGAGCCGAGACTCGGGCTGGCGCTGCGCGGCCTGCAGCTGCCGGGCGCCATCGCTCCGCGTGACGTCGTCGTCGACGCGGCCGCCCTCGACGACCTCGGCGACGCCCTCCTCGACCTCGTGCTCGGGCTCCTCCACGCGGCGACCGACGCGCTCGCGCCCACCGACCCCGCCCGTGGCCTGGCGGGGCTGCTCGGACTCGTCAGCGGTGACGGCGTGGACGAGCTCCCGGTGGTCGACGTCGTGACCGACGGGCCCGGCGCGCTGGCCGCGTGGTGGGCCGGCTGCCTCACCGGCGGCGCCCGGGACGTGTGGCTGGGGCACCTCGCCGTCCTCCTCGGTGGTGCGGTCGCCCAGGTCGACGGGGTGGGGGAGGTCCGGGTCCCGGTCGGCGGAGCGACGGTCGTCGTCGAGCTGCTCACCGTGCCCGGCGCAGCCGGTCGGCCCGTCGTGACGCCCCGCTTCTCGGTCGAGGTCACGGGGGGCGCCGGCTCGACGCTCGCGCTGGAGGTCGACCCGGTGTCGGTCGACCTGGCGACCGGGACGGCGGTCGCCGTGCCACGGCTGGCCGTCCTGGTCTCGGTCGACTCGGGGGGTGCGGGCGCCCTGCTCGGCCCGGTCGCGGGACCCGGTGGGCTCCAGGTGACCGTCGGGTCCTTCGAGGGCGGCTTCTCCCTCGACGCCGACCGGCGGCCCGTGCTGGTGCTGGCCGCACTGGACGCGGTGGTCGGGGCGACGGCGTACGAGCGCCTCGACCTCACCGACGGCGATGCCCTCGCCGGCGCTGCCGCCCAGGCCGTCACCGACGCGGCCGCCGGGCTCCTGGGCATGCTCGGCCCTCTGGGTGGCGCGGTGGGTGTGCTGCTCGGGCTCACCGACCCCCCGGGCGTGAGCACGCCGAAGATCGATCCCGGCGCCCTCCTCGCCGATCCGATCGGGGCGCTCGCAGCGCGCTGGCGCTCCCTCCTCGCGGAGCCGCCGGACACCGTCCGAGCGGTCCTGGCGAGCTGGCAGGAGGCCACCGCCGCGGCCGCGCAGCGGGCGCTGCCGATCGCCGGCGACGGCAGCCCCGCCACGCCCTATCGCGTGGCCGTGACCGCCGGCGCCGAGCTCCTCGTGACCCGGCGTGACGGGGTCGCCCCCGGGAGCATCGTCGACGTCGCGCTGGCCGCGTCGCTGGAGCGCCCGCTCGCGCTGGGCTCCGCGGTCCGCGCCGACGTACGGGTCGGACTCCTGCACGCCGACCTGGCGGCGGGCACGGCCGCGCTGGCCACGGGCCTGGTCACCGCCCTCGTGCTCGCCCGAGAGGACGCGTCGCCGCTGCGCCTCACGGCCGACGGGTACGGCCTGCTCCTCGACGGGGTGGGTGTCCGGGTCGCCTGGGACGACGCCGCGGGGGCGCGCGTGGACCCGTGGCTCGACGGGCTGGGCCTGGTCCTCGACGGCGTGGAGCGCCCGCTCGAGGGCATCGGGATCAGTGGCGACGCGGCTCTCGCGCTGCCGCCCGGCGTGCCGCCCGCGGTCGGTGCCTGGTCGGCCGAGCTGACCGCCGCGCTGGAGGACGTCGCGGGCGCCTTCCTGCTCGCGCGGGCGCGGGCCCTCGCAAGCGAAGTGCCGGAGGCCGTGGCCGCGCTGCTGACCCTCGCCGCCACGGCCACGGGGTGGGGCGGCGGCCCGCGGCTCCCCGGCTCGCCGCGGCTCTCGCTCGCCGCCCTGCTCGACGACGCAGCGGCCGAGCTGCGCCGCTGGGTCGGGGCACTGCTCGGCACGGGACCCGGCGTGCCGGGGCACGTGCCCGAGCTCGTGGTGGCCCTCCTCGCGCGGGTGCTGGGCGTCCCCCTGACGGGCACCGGTGTCGACGCGGCCCCCTGGGCCCTGTCCCTGCCCGGCCTGGCGGTCCCGCCGCTCCCTGTCGCCGGTGGTTCGTCGCTCCTCTTCGGCGCTGCCCTCCCGTCGCTCACCCTGGCGCTCGGGCCGCCGTCCCCGGAGCGCCTGGGCAGCCGCGCGCCGGCAGCGCTGGTCGGGTGGCGACCCGGTGACCCCGGGCTGCCCGGTGACGTGCTGGCCGAGGCGATCTCCCTCGACGCCGACATCGACGACCTCCTCGCGGACGCGCTCGCCGGTCGTGCCCCTCTCGCCGCCGGACTCGACGCCCTCGTCGAGCGGTGGGGTGGCACCGACGGTGTCGTCGCCCTGCCCGACGACCTCGTCCCGCCGGGTGTCACCGTCCACCGCCCCGGGGAGCTGGCACACACCACCCGGCTGGACAGCCCGGTCATGGCCGAGGTGCTCGACGAGGTCTGGGAGCAGCTCGGCGGCACTCCTGCGCGGCTGGTGCTGGTGGGCGTGGTGGCCGAGGGCGAGCCCGACCTGCTGCCACCGGCGGGGGCTGCCACGACGACCCTGGAGGTCGACCTCACGCTCGCCGACGCGCCGGTGGAGGCCTTCGCCCGGCCCGGTCCTGCGCCGGCGGGCACGGTGGTCGTCCGGCTGGCGGGCAAGTCCGCGTCCGCGGCCTCGGGCGGTGGTGACGGGTTCGCCGGGCAGGTGGCACGGCTGCACCGCGCCTTCGAGGGCCTGACCCTCGGCGGCACCGCGGTGGTCGTGGTGGCCGCCGGCGCCGCCGGACGGCCAGCGGTGGAGGCGGCGGGGGGACTGGCCGGGGTGCAGGCCGTGGTGACCGTCGCCTCTCCCTGGTCGCCGCTCAGCCTCGACGACGTCGACCTCGCGCCGGCCGCCGACGCGCTCCGGATGCTGCAGACCCTGATCGACAGCGCCGACGCGGACCTCGCCGCCGAGCTCGCCGCGCTCCCCGACGACCAGCGCGCAGCACTCGCGGTCGAGGACGAGGACCGCGCGCTCGCGCGCGGGCTCGTCGGCGCACTGCTGGCCCGCGACGGACGCGGCGACCCGCTGGTGGAGCTGTCCGCCCCCGAGCTCCCGGTACCGGCGGGGGTGACGGTCCACGCAGTCATCGGCTCGTGCGCGCCCGAGTCCGTCAGTCGCGCCATCACGGCCGTCGTCGCCACCGGGCTCGCCGCTCGCTCCCGGCGGCGGGTCGCGGGCGACGGCGCCGGTGGTACGCCGGGCGCCGCCACCGCGCGTACGCGGCTCGGCCTCCACGTCCCCGCGGGGCTGGGGAGCGCCGCCGGCGGGATCCGCGCCGCTCTCGGTCTCGACGTCGACGTGCTGCGCCTCACCGAGTCCGGCATCGCGGGCCCGGCACTGCGCATCCGCCTCCGCATCGCCGGCGACGGACGGTGGCTCCTGGGCGGGCCCGACGTCGCCAGGGCTCCCGGACCGCGGCCGCTCGCCGTGCGGGCCGCCACCCTGGACCTGACCCTCGCCCTGCCCGGGTGGGGGAGCGAGGGGCCGGCACCCGGTGGTGCGGTCACGGCCGGTGGCCGGCTGGTGCTCCACGACTCCACCGCGTTCGGCATCCGCCTCCCGCGCCGTGTGGTCGACCTGGCGGCCGGCGCACCGCTGCTGCCCGAGGCGCGCGCGCTGCTGGGCGGGATCGCCGCCGGTCTCGACGCGGCCGCGTCCGCCGACGCGGCCGTGGCCGGTCTCGTCGAGCTGCTCACCGCAGCGGGCGTCCTGGACGCGACCGGCGGGTTCGACGCCACGACCTTGGCGCAGCTGCTCGCCGACCCCGGGGTCGCGCTCCGGGCGGTGCTGGACGACACGGCTCGGACCGCCGGTCTCGCGTCGGGCCTGCGTGCGTGCGTCGGGGACACCCGTGCCGACGCGGGCACGACCGTGCGCCTGACCCTCGCCGGGCGCCAGGGCGGCTCGGCGAGCCTGGTCGCCGACCTGGCCGCCCGCACGCTCGAGGTGCTCGCCTCAGCGGAGCTGGTCGCCGGCGGGTTGCGGGCCGAGATCGGCCTCACCGTCGGCGCTTCGGGGGTGGACCTCACCACGCGCCTCGCCGGCGGCGGTGACCTCGGTGTCCCCGGACTCCCGGCAGCCGCGCTCGAGGTCCGGGCGGGGGTGCCGACGGGTGGTGCCCCGTCGCTCGCGGCGGTGGCGATCCTGCGGGACCCCCGCGGCACGCACCCGGTGACCCTGTGGCCGGCCACGCCGTCGACGGGCGACCAGCTGCTCGACCTGCTGCCCGACGCGGCCGCGGCGACCGCGCTCGCCGCGGTGCTGGAAGCGCTCCGCAGCACCTTGCGCGGGCTCGACTCCGCGACCCCGGCCGACCTCGTCGATGCGGCCCTGGAGGCAGCGGGCCTGCTGCGTCGTACGGGCCCGGCGGTGTCGCTGGCGTGGCCGTCGGGCCTGATCAGCGACCCCCGCGCCTGGATCGATGCCGCCGCGGGGGAGCTGGCCACCGCCGTGCCGGCCCTGCTGGATGCCGCCGCCGGGATGCTCGGCCCGGGCCCGGCGCCGCCGACCGGGTCCTTGCCCGTGGCCGACGGAATCACCCTGCGCGCCACGGCCCTCGGCGACCGCCTGGTCGTGTCGCTCGTCGTGGACGCCACCGCGTTCACCGGCGGCGCGGGCGACCTCACGCTGGGGTTGACCGCCGGGGTCAGCACGAGCCTCGGCCAGGGCGGCGCGACCCTTCCGGACCTGTCCCTGGACCTCGGCGTGGCCGG
>CAZDAO010000086.1:7232-10981 GCA_964503015.1 uncultured Nocardioides sp.
CGGGTGGTCGCACGGGTCGGGCGCGCGCTGGGCCTGGCCAGCGGCACGCCGGCGGTCTTCGACGCGGCCGCGCTGGCCGCCTTCGCGGCCGACCCGGGAATGGTGTTCGCGGCACGGTCCGCGAGCCTGGCCGCCGACGGGATCGCGCTGGTGGTCGATGCGTCCCGTGCGGCCCTGGGGTCGAGCGCGGGTCGGGTGGTCTCGAGCAGCGCGGGCCGCGTGGAGCTCAGCCTGGGACCGGCCACCACGCAGGTGGTGGTCGGCTGGACGCCCGGCTCCGGCACGATCGACGCGGCGGTCTCCGTCGCAGGGATCGCCGGCGTCGACAGCGTCGCCGGCAGCATCGTCGTCTCGGCCGCGGGCGTGCAGTCGGTGGACGTGACGGTCGGGCCGGCCGTGGTCCCGGTCGGCAGCACCGTGACGCTCGCGCCGTTCGCCCGGTTCGCCGCGGGCGCGTCCCGCCCCGGGCCGGTCGTCGACATCGGTCTCGGCGCCGGCGGCGACGTACGGCTGGTGGTGCGGTTCGCCGCGACCACGGGTGGCCTGGACGTCCAGCTGCTGTCGGCCACCGGCAGCCTGCTCGCGCCGGTCGAGTCCGGTGACCCGGCCGACGTCGCGCTGGCCGTCGTCGCGGCCCTGCTCGACCTGGCCGGTGGCGTCGTGCTCGGCATCGCCGAGGTGGAGGCGGCCCTGGACCTGCCGGCCCTCGGCACGACGAGCGCGAAGGACCTGCTCGACGGCGTGCTGCTCACCACCACGCCGCTGCGTCTCGATGCGACCCTCGCGGCCGACCTGCTGGACCCGGAGGCGCTGCTGCGTCGCCTGGCCGTCCTGGTGGCGAACCTCGCCGACGCGATGGCGGCACCGGTGACCCTCGGCGGGACGCTCGAGGTGCGGGTGACGGCGAGCGGCCCGGCGACCGACCGGCTGCTCGGGCTGACCCTGGCGGTGGTGGGGGAGGAGTGGGTGCTCAACCCGGGCAACGACGTGCAGGTCGGCCTGGTCACCGACGCCGCATGGATCTCACCGGCGCAGCCGGCCGGGATCACCCTCCAGGCCGTTCGCCTGACCGCCACCGGCATCGACGTGGCACCGGGCGTCGTGGTCGGCGGCGTGGGTGCCCGGTTCTCGCGGGCCAGCGGCCCGCTGGTCGAGGCAGGCGTCACCGTGGACGCCGTGTCGCTGCTCGGGTTCGGGCTCGTGCAGGACGCGGGCGCCGGCGTCCAGCTCGGCGGTGGGGCGCGTGTGGAGATCGAAGGCATCGGCGTACCCCTCAGCGCCGGCGGCGACGGGAGCAACCCGGTGGCCGAGGGCGTGATGCCATCCGGAGGTGCCGACACCGACGCCCCGGCCCCTCGGTTCAGTCCCGCCCTCGCGGTGCAGAAGCACCCCGGACGCGACGTCGCGGTCTCCCTGGCCGCCGGCTCCGGGAGCGGCCCGTGGTTCCTCTCGGTCCAGCGTGAGTTCGGACCGATCTACCTCGAGCAGGTCGGCCTCGCCGTCGACGGGGACGGGACGCGGCTCAAGGCCATCGCCGTGCTCATCGACGGGAAGGTCAGCCTCTTCGGGCTGTCCGCCGCCGTGGACGACCTGTCCTTCACCTACACCGTCGACGCTGCCGGGTCGCCCCTCGACCCCGCCCGCTGGAAGGTCGACGTCGCGGGCTTCGCCGTCACCGCCGACCTGAGCGGGCTCACCCTGGCCGGCGGCCTGCGCAAGTTCACCCCCTCGGCCGGCGGCATCGAGTACCTCGGGATGCTGCTGGCCCGGCTGGGTGTCTACGGGATCACCGTGTACGGCGGGTTCGGGCAGGTGGGACCGCCCGGCGACCAGTACTCGAGCATGTTCCTCTTCGGCGCCGTCAACGGGCCGATCGGCGGCCCGCCGGCCTTCTTCGTCACCGGCATCGGTGGCGGCTTCGGCGCCAACCGGGGCCTGGTGGTCCCGGCGGACCTGTCGCAGTTCGGCACCTATCCGCTCATCAAGGCCCTGGACCCCGCCGCCCGCGCCGGCGACCCGTTCGTCGAGCTGGAGCAGGCCCGGGCCCACTTCCCGGCCCAGCGCGGGCAGTTCTGGTTCGCCGCCGGCCTCTCGTTCACCTCGTTCGCCGTGGTCGACGGGGTCGTTGTGGTGGCTGTCTCCTTCGGCAACGGCTTCGAGCTCAACATCCTGGGGCTGGCGCGCATGGCACTCCCCGACGAGGCGGCGGCCCTGGTCTCGATCGAGCTCGCGCTCGTCGCGCGGGTGTCGACCGCCGAGGGGATCGTGCTGGTGCAGGCGCAGCTCACCGACAACTCCTGGCTGATCGCCCCGGCGGTGCGGCTGACGGGAGGCTTCGCGTTCGCGGCCTGGTTCGCCGGCGCCAACCGCGGCCAGTTCGTGCTCACCCTGGGCGGCTACCACCCGGACTTCCACCGCGACGGCTACCCGGTGGTGCCCCGGCTCGGCATCGTCTGGCGCATCGGCAGTGCCATCTCGGTGACGGGGGAGTCCTACTTCGCGTTGACGTCCGAAGCCCTCATGGCCGGGCTGCGGGTCGAGATCCACGCCTCGATCGGGCCGGCCTGGGCGCACCTGGTCTTCGGGGCCGACGGCATCGTCTACTTCGACCCGTTCTTCCTGAAGGTCACCATCTACGCCTCGATCGACGCCGGCATCACCATCGACCTCTGGTTCGCCGAGGTCACCTTCTCGGTGCACCTCGCCGCGCGGCTGACGGTCAGCGGACCGCCGTTCAGCGCCGTCGCGACCTTCGAGATCGGCCCGGCCTCGGTGACGTTCCGCATCGGGTCCGGCCCGCCGGAGCCGCCTCCGCTCACGTGGGCGCAGTTCGTCCCGAAGTACCTCGAGGAGGCCGCTCCCGGGGTCGCGCGGGCGCTCGCGGCGATCACGGGTGCAGGCACCGTGCCGCCCGCCGGTGGCGGCTCGTCGGGCGGCGACGTCTCACCGGACGGTCAGCCGGACCGGCCGTTCCGGGTGGTCGCCGAGTTCACCGCCACGGTGACCTCGACGGTCCCGATCACCCGGCTGGTCACCGGGTCCTCCACGCGCACCCTCGCGACCAGCCGGATCGTCTCGGTCGCCCCGATGGGGGAGGACGGCGACGCCACCCCGACCGTCACGCTGCGGCTGCGCCCCCGCCTGCGCTCCGGTGCCGGCGCGGGCGGACCGGACACCGGCGCCCTCGACCAGGTCGCGGCGCTGGTGAGCACGCCCCTGCAGGACGGCGCCTACCCGGTCGGCGCGTGGGGCGAGGCGCAGGACCTCGCCAACCCCAAGGTGCCCGCCGGCGACGTCATCGTGGCCACCGACCGCGTCGAGCTCGTCGCCCTGGCGGACATCCCCGGCACGCGGCCGGGCGACACGCCGCCCCCGGCGATCCCCTACCGCCAGGTGGAGACCGGCGCCCGGCGCGTCAACCCGCTGCTGCCCAGCATCGAGGCCGCCGCCACCGGGGACATCGTGGCCTCGGCCGGCGCGCTCCACGACACCCTCGACCAGGTGCGGGCCGACATCGGCGCCGGTCTCACCGATACCGAGGTCGCGGCGGTCCTGCTGGGGAGTCGCGGCGGGCGCGGAGCCGTCGACGTCCAGTCCTGGCAGGCCGGGCTGGCCGCCCCGGTCATGCTCGGCTCGCTGGGCGAGGGCCTGGCACCGCTGGGTGAGGCCGCACAAGTCCGTGCCGTCGAGCCGGAGCCGGTCGAGGCGCCGGTCCTGCGGGAGCCCCGCGTGCTGGCGGTGCTGGCGTC
>CAZDAO010000087.1:0-10915 GCA_964503015.1 uncultured Nocardioides sp.
CTTCGCCATGGCGATCTGGAAGGTCGCGCCCGCGCTCGCCGCCGGCAACACGGTCGTCCTCAAGCCCAGCGACACCACGCCGCGCTCCACGGTGCTGCTCGCCGAGATCGCCGGCGAGGTCCTGCCGGCCGGCGTGCTCAACGTCGTCAACGGCGACGCCACCACCGGCCGCCACCTCGTCGAGCACCCCGTCCCCGGCCTGGTCGCGATCACCGGCTCCGTGCGGGCCGGCATCGAGGTCGCCACCTCCGCGGCGAAGCACCTCAAGCGGGTCCACCTCGAGCTCGGGGGCAAGGCGCCGGTCGTCGTCGCACCGGACGCCGACCTGCCCCGGGCCGCGGAGCTGATCGCCGCTGCGGCGTACTTCAACGCCGGGCAGGACTGCACCGCCGCCACCCGGGTGATCGTGCACCGCAGCATCCACGACGAGCTCGTCGAGCTGCTCGTCGAGGAGGCCGAGGGCACCCGGCCCGGCCCGCCGTCCGACGCCGGGGCCGACTACGGCCCGCTCAACAACGCCCGGCACCTCGCCAAGGTGGAGGCGTTCCTGTCCGGCCTCCCGGACCACGCGACCGTCCGCACCGGCGGCACCCGCCACGGCGACACCGGCTACTTCTTCGCGCCCACGGTCGTCACCGGCGTACGCCAGGACGACCGCATCGTGCAGGAGGAGGTCTTCGGTCCCGTGCTCACCGTGCAGCCGTACGACGACGAGGCCGAGGCGGTGCGGATGGCCAACGGCGTCCCCTACGGCCTCGCGGGCAGCGTGTGGACGCGCGACCACGGCACGGCCGACCGGCTCACCCGCGAGCTCGACTTCGGGTGCGTGTGGGTCAACACCCACATCCCGTTCGTCTCCGAGATGCCCCACGGCGGCTTCGGCGCGTCCGGCTACGGCAAGGACCTCTCCGGCTACGGCTTCGACGACTACACCCGCATCAAGCACGTGATGACCGCGCACTACTGACATCCTTGCGCCGTGCCCTCGCCGCGTCAGCTCGTCCAGCTCGTCGGCGGGTGCGTGGTGCTGGGGGTCGGCGTGGCGATGCTGCTGACCGCCGACCTCGGCTCCGACGGCTACTCGACCCTGGTCAACGGCATCGCGCTGGCCTCGGGGATGAGCTTCCTGCTCGCCAACACGCTGGTCAGCATCGCCTTCCTGGTCCTGGCCGCGGTGCGCCGGGTGTTCCCGGGGATCGGCACCGTCGTGCAGGTGGTGCTGGTCGGCGTCACGGTCGACGTCCTCCTGGGTGCGTGGGACGTCCCCGACGGCTGGCCAGGGCGCATCGCGCTGCTGGTGCTCGCCTTCCCCGTGCTGGCGGTCGGCATCGCCACCTACCTCGGCAGCCACACCGGGGCCGGCCCCGCGGAGGCCGCGGCGCTGGCGTACGACCCGCCGCTGCCGTTCCGGTGGAGCTACAGCGCGGTCCAGGGTGGCGGCGCCCTGGTCGGCTGGCTGCTCGGGGCGACCGTGGGCATCGGCACGCTCGCGGTCATCGTCGCCCTCGGTCCGTGCGTCGACCTCGCCAGCCGGATGCTGCGGCTCGACGTGCACCAAGCCCGTCCCCCGGGGTGAAGCAGGACCGGGAGGCGCCGGGGCAGCATCGGCCCCGTGACAGAAGTGCTCTCCGGAATCGACACGGTCGTCGTCGACCTCGACGGCACGCTCGTGGACTCCAACTACGTCCACGTCCTGGCGTGGCGCGAGGCGTTCCGCGACGTCGGCCTCGACATCGCCTCGCACCGCATCCACCGGTTCATCGGCATGGGCGGCGACCAGCTGGTCGAGCGCGTCGCCGGGGAGGCCGTCGAGCGCAACGTCGGCGACGAGGTGCGCCGCCGCCACCAGGTCCACCTCACCGAGCGGGCCGGGCTCGTGTCGGCGACGGACGGTGCGAGCGAGCTGATCGAGCTCCTGCGCGACCGGGGGGTGCGGGTGGTGCTCGCCTCCTCCTCCGAGCAGGAGATCACCGACCGCTTCCTCGAGCTCGTCGAGGGCGCCGCCGGCATGCTCACCGCCACCGTCAGCGGTGACGACGCGTCGCGGACCAAGCCGCACCCCGACCTGATCGAGGTGGCGCTGGAGGAGGTCGAGGCGGGCAAGGCGGTCGTCGTCGGCGACACCGTCTGGGACATCGAGGCGGCCACGGCCGCACGCGTGCCCTGCATCGCGCTGCTCACCGGCGGCATCCCCGAGCGCGACCTGCGCGAGGCGGGTGCGGTGATGGTCTTCGAGACCCCCCACGACCTGGCCCAGACGCTGCGCGACGCCTGATATCGCCCCGGCGGGTGTGGCAGCGGCCGGTCGTACGCGCCAGCATCGCACCCAGGCCGTGACCGAGCTTTCGGGGGTGAGATCCGGATGGAGCTGTTGCCGCAGAGCCGCGAGGCGCTCGACGAGTACCTCACGCCCATGGGCGACGACCTCGAGGACCAGCTCAGCGTGATCGAGAGCTGGGCGGTCAGGACGGTCCCCGAGTGCGTGGCGATGAGCGTCACGCTGCTCGAGGAGGACCTGACCTTCACGTTCGTCCGACGGGCGTCCGACCTCCTCGACGCCGGCCCGGTGGACGCCGACCCGGTGCCCGCGGCGGGCTGGCACGCGCTGGACGAGGAGGGCTGGGCCGCGCTCGCCCGCCAGCAGGCGGCCGCAGGGATCGCCAGCACGGTCTCGCTCCCCGTCGTCCACCGCGACCGCGTGGTCCTCGGGATCGACCTCTACGCCTCCACGCCGCACGCCTTCGACGACCGGCTCGAGGACCTGTCCCGGTCGCTGGGTGCCTGGCGTGACGGGGCGGTCACCAACGCCGACCTCGCCTTCGACTCGCGCCGCCGTGCGGAGGAGGCGCCGCAGCTGCTGAAGGAACGCCGGACCGTGGAGGTCGCGGTGGGGCTGCTGGCGGCCCGCCAGGGGCTCGACATCGAGACGGCGCGGTCGGTGCTGCACTCCTGTGCGGGCCATGCCGGCATCGCCGACGTGCAGGCGGCGCTCGTCCTGCTGGCGCTGCCCGACCTGTAGTCCCGCGCAGTCGTGGGCACCGGATGCATGCTCCACCCCTGACGGGGTACCGGGGGCCATGCACCGACCTACCACCACCGTCCTCCCGACCCGGGCCCTCCTCGTGGGCGTGCGGGAGGAGAGCGAGCTGGTCCTCCACGGCCTGCGGAGCATGCTCGCCCCGCACTCCGCCGCCGTCACGCTCGTCGGCCTGCGTGCCGACCAGCCGGCGCCGCCCTGTGACCTCACCCTCTTCGAGCCCGCCGCCCCCCACCGCGCGCCCGGGCAGCCGCTCCGGGTCCCCGGCCGGATGGTCGCCTACAGCTGGGACTGCTCGCCCGGCGCCGTGTCGACCGCGATGTCGCGCGGAGCTGCGGGGTTCGTCAGCAAGTGGCTGCCCGCCCACCGGATGGTGCGCGACCTGCTGCAGATCGCCGACGGGCGGGTGGTCATCGACGCCTGGACCGGTCGCAAGGCCGCGCAGAAGGCCGGCGAGGAGCGGTGGCCGCTGACGCAGCGCGAGACCGAGGTGCTCGCCTTCATCGCCGCCGGTCGCTCCAACCAGGACATCGTCGACGAGACGCTGCTGAGCATCAACTCGGTCAAGTCCTACATCCGCAGCGCCTACTCCAAGATCGGGGTCACCTCGCGGTCGCAAGCCGTCCTCTGGGCGGTGCGGCACGGACTGCTGCTGTCCAGCGAGTCCGACGACGACGGCCTGCGCCTGGTCCACTCCGCGCGCGAGGCCGCCCGCCCGACGGCCTGATCGGGAAGGCCGGCTACACCCTCGCTGTCACCATGGGGGCATGGCCCGCACGACCGCCCCGGCCAGGGGCACCGACACCTGGCGCGACGCCGCGCTGGTCACCGGCGCGTTCGTCGCGCTGCTCTGGGTGCTGGAGATCGTCGACGCCGCCACCGGCCACCCCCTCGACGCGTACGGCGTCCAGCCGCGCAGCGAGGAGGGGCTGGTCGGCGTCCTGGTGGCGCCGGTGCTGCACTTCGGCTTCGACCACCTCGTCAGCAACACCGTCCCGGTGGCGGTCCTGGGCTTCCTCGCCCTGGTCACCGGCCTCGCCCGGGGCCTGCTGGCCACGGCGATCATCTGGCTCGTCGGCGGGTTGGGCGTGTGGCTGTTCGCCGGCGCCCAGACCACCCACGCGGGCGCCTCGGTCCTGGTGTTCGGCTGGATCGTCTACCTCGTGGTCCGCGGCTTCCTGACCGGTCGCCGGTCCGAGATCCTCATCGGCGTGGCCGTGTTCCTCCTCTACAGCGGGGCGCTGCTCGGGGTGCTGCCCGGACAGCCGGGCGTCTCCTGGCAGGGACACCTGTTCGGGGCGATCGGTGGTGCCCTCGCCGCCCGGCTGACCAGCGGCCGGCGCCGCTCGTCGTACGACCTGCGCTGACGGCGAGACGCACGTCTCCCCACCAGGTCGGAATCTGGTCCGCCCGCGGCCGGTTCCCCCAGAGCCCACCCCACATCTTCAAACGGCAGGAGAACCCATGCGCAGCGTCGGCCACGACACCTTCGGAGCACCCGAGAAGGTCCTCACCCTGCGGGAGGTCGAGACGCCGGTGCCGGGGCGCGGTCAGGTGCTGGTGCGCACGATCCTCTCGCCGATCCACAACCACGACCTCGTGACCGTGGCCGGCAACTACGGCGTGAAGCCGGACCTCCCGGCCGTGGGCGGCACCGAGGCCGTCGGCGTGGTCGAGGCCGTCGGAGAGGGCGCCGACGAGGCCCTCGTGGGCCGCCGGGTCGCGGTCGCCGGGTCGCCGGGCACGTGGGCGGAGCACTTCGTGGCCCCCGCCGGGGCGCTGGTCCCGGTGCCGGACGCGATGACCGACGAGGCGGCCGCCCAGCTCATCTCGATGCCGTTCAGCGCGATCAGCCTGGTCGAGTTCCTCGAGGTCGGGGCCGGCGACTGGATCGTCCAGACCGCGGCCAACGGCGCCGTCGGCAAGATCGTGGCCGTCCTCGCACGATCGCGCGGCATCAACGTGGTCAACCTCGTCCGGCGCGAGGCAGCCGTCGCGGAGCTCGCCGCGCTCGGGATCGACCACGTCGTCGCCACCGAGTCCGAGGACTGGGTCGCGCAGGCGCGCGCCCTCGTGGGGGACTCCGGTGCCCGTGCGGCGGTCGACTCCGTCGGCGGCGACGTCGCCAACGGTCTCGCCGAGCTCCTCGGGGAGGACGGCCTCCTCGTCACCTTCGGCGCCGCCAGCAACCAGCCGCTGGTGATCAGCAGCGGTCCGGTCATCTTCAAACAGCTCACCGTGAAGGGCTTCTGGGGCGCCAAGGTCAGCCGGGCCACGTCGGAGGCGGACCGGGCCCGCATGTTCGGCGAGCTGATCGGGCTCGTCCTCGACGGCAGCCTGTCGCTCACCTCCGGCGGCACCTTCGGTCTCGACCAGCCCGCCGAGGCCGTCGCCGCCTCGCAGTCGCCCGGCCGCACCGGGAAGATCATGTTCCGCCCCTGAGGCGGCGTGACCGGGGCTCAGTCGGTGGCGGTGAGCCGCAGCACCCGTGCCGTCTCCGGCGCCAGCACCGGTAACGACACCCCCGCGGCGGCGAGGACGCGGCCCGGGAGCGCGTGCTCGCCCGAGGTCGCCCACCACGTCGTGAGGTCGGCGCCGTGCTGGTCCGCGGTGGCCGTCACGTCCGCGATGCGGTAGGTCCGCTCGGGGTCGAGCCCGGTCAGCCGCAGTGCGGCCGGGTGCTGGGTCGCGGGTGAGGCGACCGTCGCGACGACGTACCACGCCTCCGAGCGGTCGGCGGCGACGAGGCCGGTGACCATGACGGCGGGATCGGCGTGGTCGGGGTGGACGAGCGTCCCGCTGGCGATGAGCGGTCGCACCTGCTTGTGCAGGTCGACCCAGCGACCGAGGGCGTCGAGGGTGGGCGGGTCGAGAGCCGTCACGTCCCACTCGATGCCGAAGGAGTAGAGCAGCGCCGTGGCCGCGCGGTAGCCGAGCCGGTGCGCCCGGCCGGTGGTGTGCGCGACCGGTCCGCCGACGTGGGAGCCGATCAGCTCGGGCGGCACCAGCAGCGAGGTCCACCGCTGGATGCTCTGGCGCGCCAGCGCATCGATGGTGTCGCTGGCCCAGATCCGGTCGGTGCGCTCGAGGATCGCCGCGTCGACCCGTGCGCCGCCGGACGAGCACGACTCGATCTCGACCTCGGGATGGGCCGCGTTGAGGTGCGAGCGGAGCGCGCCCTCGTCTCTCGGTGGTTGAGGTGCGAGCGCAGCGCGCCCGCCTCCCTCGGTGGTTGAGGTGCGAGCGCAGCGAGCCTCGAAACCACGGTGTCTCAACTGGGCGCGGTCGAGCACTCTGGTCCTGTGCTTGTGGGCGCCTCCGCTTCGCTCCGGCGCGTGTCGCGGCGCTCGTAACCGGCTCGTTCGTCGTCGTTGTCGCGACCTCCCCCGCTGCGCTCCTCCGGCCGCGACCCTCCTCCTGCACTCCCCGGCGCGCCGCGACGAGACGCCGGTCAGTGATCTTCCGGCCCAAGTCGGGGTCGATGAGGTGAGCATCACGTACCCGCCGGTAACGATCTCCGGACGGGAGTCGCGGCGCGCTCCTAGCCTGCTCGCATGCGCGCTCTCGTCCTCGCCCTGGCCTTGCTCGTCCCCGCCCTGTCGGCCTGCTCCGAAGGCGCCGACGAGAAGTCCGAGAGCGGCGGCGCCGCCGAGAACGTCGCGCAGCAGGAGGACGAGGCGACCACCGAGTGGCGCGCCGCCGTGGCGGACGAGCTCGGCTCCGACACCTTCGACTTCGCCGCGCTGCAGGCCAACGCGGCCGTGGACTGCCAGCGCACCGACGCCGCGGCATGGAGCGTCCACCTCGCCCTCAGCGGTGACACGGCCACCTCGGCGCTGACCCGCATCGGCCTGGAGCACAGCTGCAGCGACGTGGTGCCCGCCTTCGACGCCGGCATCGACGCCGTCGAGAAGGCGGCCGACCCGCTCGAGCTCGTCTGCGGTCCCGGCGCCGAGCTGTCGTCCGAGGACGCGCTCAAGGCCGAGCTGGTCTGCGCGAACCGCTGACCCCGTCCCGGGTCAGGGCGCGGTCCGGCCCCGCTTGCGCAACGGCCGGGTCGCCGGGCCCTCGAGCACCTCGCCTCCGGGCGCGAACCGCGACCCGTGGAGCGGGCAGTCCCACGTCTCCTCGGCGTCGTTCCACTTGAGCAGGCCGCCGAGGTGGGTGCACACGCCCACCACGCCGCAGTCGTACCCGGTCGGCGCCGCGCCCGCACCCGGCAGCCGGTCGACCGCTGCCTTCGCCGCGCGCGCGGCGGCCGCCGCACCGACGCCCAGGTTGACGCGGGCGAGCTCGGCCGCGCCTGCGGCCCTCGGGTTGCGCCCGGCCAGCACCGCGGCCCAGGGCGGCAGGTCGCCGAGGAGGTCGGTGGAGATGGTCAGGGCCGCGGCGACGGCGTTGGCCATGCCCCACTTCTCGTAACCGGTCGCCACGTGCACGCGTCCGTCACCACCGGGCAGCCGGCCGACGAAGGGGACGCCGTCATAGCTGCTGTAGTCCTGCGCCGACCAGCGGTGCGTCTCGGTCGCGTCGGGGAACCAGCGGGCCGTCCACGCGCGCAGCTCCTCGAGGTGCGCGCTCTCGGACCGCGTGCGGCCGACGACGTGACCGCTGCCGCCGATCACGAGGTGGCCACCCGGTGCGTCGCGGACCGACCGGGCGTCGGAGCCGGCGGAGAGGAACATGGCGTCGAACGACCCGTCCCACTGGTGGGCCAGGGCGTAGGACCGCTGCGGCTCGACCTTCGCGAAGTGCAGGCCGCGGTCGAGGATCGAGGCGCCGGTCGCCACCACAACGTGGCCGGCGCGCAGCTCATGCCCGTCCTCCAGGGTCACGACCGGCTCGCCCGACTTCGAGACCGACCGCACCCGTGTGCCCTGGGTGATCGTGCCGCCGTGCCGGCGCAGCTCCTCCGCGAGCGCCGCGAGCACCTCCATCGCGTCGATCTGCGCCTGGTCCTCCAGGACCGTCGCGCCGACGTGCGGGAACGGCACGTCGAGCCGGTCGAGCCACCGCACCTCGAGCCCGAGGGACGAGGCGGCCCGGTGCTCCTGCTGCACGGTGGACCGCTCGGAGTCGTCGGCGGCGTACGTCACCGCCCGCCGGCGCTGGTGGGCGACACCGTGGTCGTCGCAGAAGCGCAGCAGCCACGCCATGCCCTCGCGGTTGGCCTCGACGTAGGCGCGTCCCACCTCGGCCGTCTGGTGGCGCAGGATCCGCGAGAGGTGCGTGCCCTGCAGCAGCGAGACCTTGCCGGTGGTGTTGCCGGTGGTCACGGCTCCCGCGGTGCGGGCCTCGACCACCGCGACGTCCTGGCCGGCCCGCGCCAGCAGCAGGGCCGTCGTGAGCCCGGTCAGCCCCGCGCCCACGACGAGGACGTCGGGCGTGCGGTCGGGCAGCGGGTCGTCGGGGATCGGCGGCGCGCCGTCGAGCCAGAGGGAGGTCACGCGTCGGTCGCCTCGTCGTCCGGCTCCTCGACCGGCTCGACGGGATTGCCGGCGAGGTCGGTCTCGGGGTTCGGTGCGTTCACCGGGTCGGTGTCCAGATGGGTCTGCGGGTCG
Organism: uncultured Nocardioides sp.; assembly: GCA_964503015.1. GTDB lineage: Bacteria > Actinomycetota > Actinomycetes > Propionibacteriales > Nocardioidaceae > Nocardioides. The sequence continues at coordinate 8,599 of CAZDAO010000087.1, forward strand.
GCCTGCGGGTCGGGGGTCGTGCTCATCGGATCCTCCTCGGGGTCGTTCGTGCTCGTACCCACCCTGCGTGCCGCGCATGCTCCGCGACCGTGCGGGGTACCCCTCCTCGCAGCAGGGTCCGCCGGGGACGTCCTCCCGTACGCCGTGCGAGGACGTCCCCGGCGCTCGGCTCATCACGCCGGGCCGACCACCCACGCCCCGCCGGGTGTGGTGGGCAGGACGGGGGAAGCGCACGATCAGGTCCTCGCCCGCACCGACTCGAAGGACGCCATGGAGCTGCTGCCGCAGAGCAGGGAGGCGCTGGACGAGTACGTCACGACGTCGGTCGACGACGTCGAGGTGCTGCTGAGGGTGATCGAGGGATGGGCCGTGCGCACCGTGCCCGAGTGCGTCGCACTCAGCGTGACCCTGCTGGACGAGGACCTCACGTTCACGCTCGTCGACGAGGCGGCGACGAGGCGTGCCGCCGACGTGTCCGGTGACGGGCCTGCCGAGGGGGTCGGCAACGCACACGCGCTCGACGAGGCGGAGTGGGCGGGCATGGCGCGCGAGCGCGCCTTCACGGGGATCCTCAGCACCGTGTCGCTGCCCGTCGTGGAGCACGGGCGGGCGGTGCTCACCATCGACCTCTACGCCTCCACCGCCCAGGCCTTCCACGACCGGATCGACGGGCTCGTCGACGCCCTCGGCGGGTGGCAGGCGGGCGCGGTGACCAACGCGGACCTGGGCTTCGACACCCTCCGGCGGGCAGAGGCCGCCCCGGAGCGGCTGCGCGAGCAGCGCGTGCTCGACGTCGCCATCGGAGTGGTCGCGGCCCGCCTCGGGCTCACCACGGGGGACGCGGACGAGCTGCTCACCCGGGCGGCCGAGCGAGCCGGCGTGAGCGCGGTGCAGGCAGCCACGGTCGCCCAGGCGTTGCTCACCTGACGCGAGCCCGCGCCCAGGCTCGGGTCCTACTCGTCGGTCGCGTCGTACTCCGGGTCGCCCTCCACGTCGGCGGGCGTCGCCTCGTGGCCCTCGCGTCCGTCTCGGGTGCGCCGCAGCTCCTTCATCTCCGCCTCGAACACGTGTCGGCGCCCGCCCATCAGCTCGTCGATCGCCCGCTGGTGCAGGCCCTTGGCGCGCGCGTAGAACCCGTCGTCGAACTCGTCGACCATCTGGAACGACCACATGCCCGGGAGCGGGTTGGCGCCCAGGGCGTCGCGGTCGAGGGCGTCGGCGATGTCGGTGTGCCCGGCCTCGCGCACCATCGCAGTGGCCTCCTCCAGGGTGCTCTCGGCACTGCCCATCAGGCGGTGGAAGGCGTAGAGGTGGCCACGCGCGTCCTCGACATGGTCCAGGGCGGCGGAGAGCTTGCCGACGGCCTCGACCGTCTCGTCGGTGACGCCGCCGGGGCGGGTGTGCTGCTGCGTGGGGTGCTCGCTCATGCGTCCACCCTGACAAGACGCGTCGCGGTGCCGCCACGCTCCAACGGGCGGGCTACGGCTGGGTGTCGGGCAGCCGCCGGTGCGCGACGATCTCGGCCGCGAGGTCACGGATCTTGTGGTTGTCGTGCGAAGCGATGCGGCGCAGGACGTTGAACGCGGAGTCCTCGTCGAGGTCGTACCTCTCCATCACCATCCCGAGCGCCTGGCCGATCACGGTGCGCGACTCGAGCGCGGTCGCGAGCTGCTCGTCCTTGATCGACCGGGCCAGTGCGACGGCACACATCGCGGCGATGGTCTGGCCGTGGAGGACGTCGTCCTCCGTGAAGGCGCCCGGCTGGGTGGAGTAGACGTTGAGCGCTCCGCGCGAGTCGTCGGGACGGGTGAACAGCCGGAAGCTCAGGCTCGAGCGGATGCCGAGCTCCGAGGCCATGGCCGCACCCCACTCCGGCCATCGCAGATCGGTGGCGAGGTCGTCGACGAGGACGGTGACATGCTCCCGGATGGCGTCGTAGCAGGGCCCCTGGCCTGCTCGGTACTGGGACTCGTCGAGCTCGCGGAGCTTCTCGTTGGAGGCAGCCGGGGTGTGGATGCCGTTCCGCTCGACCAGCGAGACCCCGACGAAGTCACAGGACTCGAAGAACTCGGGCGTGATCGCGACGATCGTCTCGAGGGTGTGGGGTGGGTCGTCCTGGGCATTGATCTCGCGCACCGCGTCGGCGAGCCGGCGTTCGAACCCGTCGGTCGTCATGGACGAGCCGCCTCCTTCGTCCGTCACGGAGCGAAGAGCCGGGACCGGGACCCGAGGGTCGGCGGTGCGGGCCGCGTGGGTGGTGCTTGTCGGTCCTCCACCGTCCCACTGCGGCCCCGAAAGGGCAACCGAGGGCTAGCCC
>CAZDAO010000088.1:0-10807 GCA_964503015.1 uncultured Nocardioides sp.
CCGCGAGCGCTCCTCGTCGTCGAGGCGTACGCCGGCCTCGCGCAGGCCGTTGTCGAGCTCGTCGGAGATCACGCGGTCCTCGGCGCTGTACTGCCACGAGCTCACCTCGTCGACCACTCGCTGGGCCGCCTCGGTCGCTGCCTGGTTCACGTCGTCGCTCATGCGCCCCAACGTAGCCAGCGGCCGACCCCCCACAACCGCCCCTCCGGGTGGGCTGGCACCGGCTCACATCGCGCGGGCCAGGCTGCGGCGCAGCGCCCAGGCACCGAGCGAGGCGACCGCGACGGCCATCGCGGCGAGCACCGCGAGATGGGGCAGCACGTCGACCAGCGTGCCCCCGCGGCGCTGCACCTCGGCGAAGGCGGTGTAGGCCCACGCGTGCGGCGTGAGGTCGGCGACCCGGCGGATCGCGTCGGGGAAGAGCTCGAGCGGCAGCATCGAGCCGCCGAGCGCGGCGAGCACCAGGCCGAGTCCGACACCCGCGCCGCTGGCGGCTCCCTCGGTGGTGAGCAGGGTGCCGAGCAGGATCGCCGCACCGGACGCGACCAGGCTGAAGAGCAGCAGGATCAGCAACGCCAGCGGCAGGCTCCCCCAGCGCACGCCGAACAGCACGCTGGTGGCCACCATGAGGTAGCCGCCCTGGAAGAGCCCGATCGCCCATCGTCCGAGGATCTGCCCGGTCACCAGCTCACCCGCGGTCATCGGCCCGGCGAGCATCCGCGCCACGACGCCGAGGCGACGCGCCTGGATGAGGGTCGCCGACCCCGCCAGGCAGCTGAGGAAGACGAAGAGCAGCAGCTGTCCCGACGCCCCGAAGTCGAACTGGCCGAGCCCGGCGAACTCCTTGCTCAGCGCGTCGACGTAGTGCACCTCGAGCGTGGGCGCCGCCACGTCGCGGGCGGCCACGTCCAGCGCCGCCGCGGCGTCGTCGGCCGCGACGCCATGACCGGTCAGGGCAAGCAGCCGGTTGCGGTCGGCGCGCACGGCGTCGACGGCGACCCGCACGTCCTGCTCGACCACCTGGGCGTTTCCCGACGGTCCGCGCACCACTTCGAGGGTCACCGCAGCCCCGTCGTCGTACGCCGTCGCGGCCGCGCCGTCGACCCGCACCGCGGCGTCGAGCCGCCCGCGCGCCAGCAGGTCGAGCGCGTCCGACCACGCAGGGCCGGACACGACGACGTCGTCGCGCTCGAGCTGCTGGACCAGGGCGGACTGCAGCGTCGACCCGGGGCCGCTCACCGCAACCCTCCCGGCCCGGGCGCCCTCGCCGAACTGCAGCCCGATCATCAGCACCAGCAGCAGCGGGAAGACGAAGACGAAGAAGAGGTTGGAGCGGTCCCGGAGAAAGAGCCGGAGCTCGACCCCGGCGACGGACAGGGCGTTGGTCACGACAGCACCCCGCGGTCGGGGACCAGCCGCGACACCAGCAGCATGACCGCACCGAAGCCGAGCATGATCGCGACCGGGACGCCGATGTCGGCGAGCCCGCCTCCCCCGGACGTCGTACCCAGCCCGCGGAGCAGCGCCGCGACCGGGTTGAGGTCGAGCAACCACGTGAACGGGCCGGTGGAGCTCACCGGGAAGAAGGCACCGCCCCCGATGCCGAGCACCAGCGCCACGATCGAGGTGGCGATGCCGGCCTGCTCGCTGGAGCGGGCGACCCGGACGATCAGGAACATCACCGAGGTCCCGGCCGCGGTCGCGCAGACCACGAGCGCGGCGACTGCGGGAAGCGAGCCGAAGTCGGCGTCGAAGAGGTAGCTGCCCAGCGTCAGCAGCACCCCCGTCGCCACCACGCCGAGGACGAAGCTGACCAGTGCCTTGGACGCGATGATCACCCAGGCGGGGATGGGCATCGACCGCAGCCGCGCCAGGGCCCCGGACTCGCGGTCCACGAGCAGACCGGTGACGCCGAAGCTGACCGTGAAGAGCAGGAACAGCCCGGCCTGCCCCGCCACCAGCGCGGCGCCCGAGTCGAGCTGCTCGTCGCCCGCCCGCCCCTGCCTGAGGTCGTACGCCGGTCCGCCGGACGTCGCCTGCTCGACCAGCGCCGCGAGCTCGGTTGGCGCGACTCCCTCGGCCAGCGCGGCCCGGGCGGTGACCGCGCCGGAGGCGAACTGACCGAGCACCCCGTCCACGACGGAGAGCACGATGTCGGCCTCGATGCCGGCCTCGTCACCGCGGACGGCCTCGACCGTGACCGCCTCACCCTGCTGCGCGGCCTGCCCGAACCCGGTGGGCACGAGCAGGGCGACCGCGGCGTCCCCGTCCTCGACCTGCTTCCGGGCGGCCGCCTCGTCGACCTCGTGGACCGTGACGTCGAGCTCGTCGGTGCCGTCGAGGTCACGGACGACCGAGGTCAGCGCCTCCGCCATCGCATCGCCCGCGGGAGCGCTGATCGCCACCGTCACCGGCTCGATGTCGAGGTCCTCGGTGGCGCTGAAGACGAGGTTGAAGACGGTCATCAGCGCCATCGGCACGACGAGCGCGAAGATGACGACCGACTTGTCGCGGACCCGCTGGAGCAGGTCGGCGACCGTGAGGGCGAGGAGCTGGCGCATCGGCCCCGCCTAGTCCCTCAGGCCCTTGCCGGTCAGGTGGAGGAAGACCGACTCGAGGTCGGGCCGCGAGATCTCGACGTCGAACAGCGTGACGCCGTACGACGTCGCGGTGGCCACCACCTGGGCGACGAGGACAGGCGCGTCCTTGACGGTCAGCGTCGCCGCGCGGCGCTCGGTGTCGACGCGCTCGACGCCGGGGATCTGCCGCAGCTCCTCGGCCGCGCCGGCCAGGTCGCCGGTCCCGCCGAGCCTGATCGTGTCGACGCCGCCGACGAGCCGGATCAGCTCGTCGCGGGTGCCCTCGGCCTGCAGCCGGCCCGAGTCGATGATGCCGATGCGGTCGCAGAGTCGCTCGGCCTCCTCCATGTAGTGGGTCGTGTAGAGCACGGCCATCCCGGCCACCGACAGCGCCTCCACGGACTCGAGGATCGCGTGCCGCGACTGCGGGTCCACGCCCACCGTCGGCTCGTCGAGGATCAGCAGGGTCGGCTGGTGCAGCAGCCCGATGCCGATGTTGAGGCGGCGCTTCATGCCGCCGGAGTACTCCTTGCTGCGGTCCTTCGCGCGGTCCGCGAGGCCGATCAGCTCGAGCACCTCCTCGACCCTGCCCTTGAGCTCGCTGCCGCGCAGGCCCTGGAGCTTGCCGAAGAGCGCGAGGTTCTCCCGGCCGCTGAGGTCGGGGTAGATCGCCAGCTCCTGCGGCACCAGCCCGACGTGCCGCTTGGGCTCGGTGGTCCGCGGCGTCATCGCCTGCCCGGCCACCGTGACGGTGCCCGCGTCGGCCGCGATCAGCCCTGCGACCATTGAGATCGTCGTCGTCTTGCCGGCCCCGTTGGGCCCCAGCAGTCCGTAGGTCTCCCCCGGCGCGATGCGGAACGACACCCCGTCGACCGCGGTCAGGTCGCCGAACCTCCGGACCAGCGAGTCCACCACCAACACGTCGCCCGCCATGCCGCCCGCCATGCCGCCCGCCATGTCGTCCCCTCCCGTCGTCTCCACGCTCGCAGAGCGGTCAGCGGGGCGGCAGGGACCAAAGTCATGACTTCCGACCCTGTGGGGAGCCCCTCCCGGGGCGCACCGTCGGAGCATGGTGCTCAAGGGCCGACCGGACGGGACGTACGTGCACGACCTCCCGCCGCTGCGCCGCGTCATCCCCCACCTCATGCGCACCCGCACCGAGTCGATCGTCTACTTCCAGCAGCGGATCGAGGTCGACGGCCTGCTCGACTGGCTGGACGCGACCAACGCCGGACGCACCACGAGCGAGCGCGTCACCGTCTTCCACGTGTTCCTCACCGCGATCGCGCGCACCATGCGGCTGCGCCCGCAGACCAACCGGTTCGTGGCCGGGCGCCGGACCTACCAGCACGAGGACGTCTCCATCTCGTTCGTCGTCAAGCAGGGGATGACCGAGGAGGCCCAGGAGTCCGAGGCCCGCGTGGTGCTCACCGGCAAGGAGGCCGTCGACGACGTACGCCGCCTCGTCGACGACGTCGTACGCCGCGAGCGGGCCGCGGTCGAGCGTGGCGGGGACGACCGGCTGGTCGACTTCTTCTCCTCGTGGCCACGGCCGGTGCTGTCCGGCATCGCCGGCGGACTGCGCTGGCTGGACTACCACAACCTGATACCGCGGGCGCTGGTCGAGGCGATCCCGCTCTACACCAGCGTCTACGTCGTGCACGCCGGCTCGATCGGCATCGACCCGCCCTTCCACCACCTCTACGAGATCGGCACGGCGAGCGCCTTCGTCTCGATCGGCCGGGTGGCCGCGCAACCGGTCGTGGACGAGGCGGGGGCCGTGGTGGCGCGGCAGTGCCTCGACGTGGTCTACACGCTCGACGAGCGGGCGGCCGACGGCTTCTACTTCGCGCGGACCGCCGAGGTCATCCGCCGGCTCGTCACCGAGCCCGACCTGCTGGCCGACCCGGCCCTGACCGTCGAGCAGATCGTCCCGGTCTGGCCACCCCGCCGATGACGCCGCCGTTGACGCCGCCGATGACATCCCTGGTGGCGCGGCGTGCCCCGGGCGCGGTCGGCGTGCTGGTCGAGGTGGGAGTCGTCGGGGTGGCGCTGCTGGCGAACCTCCTCGTCCGATGGCTGACGCTCGACGACCTCGACGTGGCGGTGGCCAACGCGCACTCCCTGCTCGACCTGCAGCAGCGGCTGCACCTCGACTGGGAGCACAGCGCCCAGGTGCTCGTCGAGCAGCACTCGTGGCTAGCGACCGCGTCGTCGTGGTTCTACTTCTGGGGCTACCTGCCGGTGGTGGCCGTGGCCCTGGTCGCACTCTTCACCGTGTCCCCCCACGGCTACGCCTACCTGCGCAACGCCCTGCTCGCGGGCGGCGTCGTGGGCCTGCCGGTCTACGTGCTCTACCCCCTGGCCCCGCCCCGGCTCACCGACCTCGGCTACGCCGACCCGGTCGCCGCCAGCCTCGTCGCGGACCCCTCGCGCCCCATCGGGATCGCCAACGAGATCGGCGCGATGCCCAGCTTCCACGTCGCCTACCTGGTCGTCGTCTCGGTCGCGATCTGGCGGCTCACCCGTTCACGGTGGATACGCGCCTGGTGCGTGCTGCACCCCCTCACCATGTGCTGGGTGATCCTCGCGACCGGCAACCACTGGGTCCTCGACCTGCCCGCCGGCCTCCTCCTCGCCGTGGTCGGCCTCGGTGCGGCGGAGGCGCTTGCGGGTCGCATGCACCCGGCGATGGCGGGTACGGGACTGGTTCGCGACCTCGACCCCGAAGGCGGAACAACACGATGAAGGCAGTCACCTGGCAAGGCGTCCACGACATGCAGGTCACCGACGTACCCGATCCGCGCATCGAGGAGCCGACGGACGCGATCATCAAGATCACCTCCACCGGCCTGTGCGGCTCCGACCTCCACCTCTACGAGACCCTCGCCCCGTTCATGGAGGCCGGGGACATCGTCGGCCACGAGCCGATGGGCATCGTAGAGGAGGTCGGCTCGGCCGTGACGAACCTGAAGGTCGGCGACCGCGTCGTCGTCCCGTTCAACGTGTGCTGCGGCTCGTGCTGGATGTGCGACCAGGGCCTCTACAGCCAGTGCGAGACCACCCAGAACCACGAGCACGGCACCGGCGCGAGCTTCTTCGGCTACAGCAAGCTCTACGGCCAGGTCCCCGGCGGCCAGGCGGAGTACCTGCGGGTCCCGTTCGCCGACTTCCTGCCGGTCAAGGTGCCGCACGAGCACGCCGACGACCGCTTCCTCTTCCTCTCCGACGTGCTCCCCACGGCGTGGCAGGGACTGCAGTACGCCGACGTCCCCGACGGCGGCACGCTCCTCGTCCTCGGTGCCGGCCCGATCGGCGACATGGCCGCACGGATGGGCGTCCGGGCGGGCCACCGCGTCTTCTCCGTCGACCACGTGCCCGAGCGCCTCGAGCGCGTCGCGGCCTTTGGCGCCGAGCCGCTGAACTTCGACGAGGCCAACGAGGTCGGCAGCGTCGGCGACGTGATCCGCGAGGCCACCGGCGGGCGCGGCCCGGACGCCGTGATCGACGCCGTCGGCATGGAGGCCCACGGCTCCGGCGCCGCCCAGGGCGTGCAGAAGCTCGTCGGCCTGCTGCCCGACGCCGTCGCCGAGCCGATGATGAAGAAGGCCGGCCTCGACCGCCTCGCCGCACTGCACACGGCCATCGACGCCGTACGCCGCGGCGGCACGATCTCGATCTCCGGCGTCTACGGCGGGATGGCCGACCCGATGCCGATGATGCAGATGTTCGACAAGCAGATCCAGATCCGGATGGGTCAGGCCAACGTGCGCCGCTGGACCGACGAGCTGCTCGCGATGCTCGTCGAGGACGACCCGTTCGGCGTCGACGCCTTCGCCACCCACCACCTCCCCCTCACCGAGGCCCCCGACGCCTACGAGCACTTCCAGAAGAAGGAGGAGGGCATGGTCAAGGTGGTCTTCCAGCCCTGATCCAAGGCCCTCGCCCCGACGACCGTTGGTCGAGGAGGTCGCGCAGCGACCGTCACGAGACCAGAGACCCAGGGTCCACTCGCCCGGTCGCCGTCAGCTCGACCCCGTCCTCCCGCAGCCGCTCGACGGCCGTCCCGCCATGACACGTGGCAGGGCGGCCGTCGGCGTGCACGACACGCCACCACGGCACCGCGTCGCCGTGCAGCGCCATCACCCGCCCGACCTGTCGCGGCCCGGCCCTGCCGACCTTCCTGGCCAGCGCGCCGTACGTCGTCACCCGCCCGACCGGCACCTGCTCGACCAGCGCCAGCACCGCCTCGACGTAGTCCTCGTCCATGCGGCTCAGCCCTCGGCAGGTACGTCGTAGTGCAGCAGGCCGTCGACCACCCGCGCGCCGGCCGACGGCTCGTGCGGCGTGGTCCGCCCGCCGTGCGCCAGGTGGGCGACGTCGAGGTCCCGCAGCAGGAAGGCGGCGTCCGCGACCAGCCGGCGGTGGCAGCGCCACCACACGGCCTCGCTGCACATCACGACCGTCGTGCCGTTCGTCGCCACCTGCTCGGCCAGCTCGTCCAGCGCCGCGAGGAAGTCGGGCGTCCTGGTGTGGGCGGCGTACGCCCGGAACGCCTCGACCCGCCACCAGCTGTCGGCGTCGGGGTCCGCGTCCTTGTCGCGTCGCCGACGGCCGCCGAGACGCTCCTCCCACCGGTAGCCGATGCCCACCTCCGGCAGCCACTCGCTGAGTGCGTCCCTGCCCACGTCCGGGTTGTGCCGGCTGCCCGGGAAGCGGCGGACGTCGACCAGCAGGTCGGTCGCGGCACCCGTCAGCAGCGCGGCCAGCGCATCGCGGTCGAGCGTCCCGTGCCCGACGGTGAGCAGCTGTCCCATGTCTCCGTCCTACCGCATCCCCCGAAAACGGGCATCGGTGACCGGTTCATGCGCGACGGGACCATGGCGCCCGGTGGCCGGGACCAATGGCCCTGTGCTCATCGCGACGGGGAAGCCAGACTCGCCTAATGACCCTGACCCACCCGGCGTACGAGCCCTGGTTCAGCCGACGGGCACGACTGGCGCTCGCCGGCGTGCTCGCGATGTTCGCGTCCATCACCGTGGTCCGCTTCGCCCTGGGCAACGACGCCTCGGTGGCCATCACGTTGCTCTACGTCGTGCCGATCAGCCTCGCCGCCCTCGCCTGGGGGCGCGTCGCCGGGATGATCGCCTCGGCGGCTGCCCTGGCCCTGCTCGCGCTGTGGGTGCTGGTGGCCGACGTGGACCTCACCGTGCTCGGCTGGTCGGCGCGCGTAGTGCCGATCCTGCTCGTCGGGCTGCTCCTCGGCGACGCCTCCGACCGGCTGCGCCGGGCCGAGCGGGCCCACGTCGAGCAGGCCGAGCGCGAGCTCCTCCACCGGCAGGCCGTCGAGATCAACGACTCGCTCCTCCAGGGCATGGCGGCGGCCAAGTGGGCGCTGGAGGCCGAGCGGCACGACGTCGCGCACGAACGCCTCACCGACGCCATCGCGTCGGGACAGAAGCTCGTCGCCGGTCTGATCCGCGACTCGGCGATGGGGCCGCTCGACGGCGTCTCTGACACCCATCGCCGCTGAGGAGTGGCGACGCGCCCCACTACCCTCACGGCATGCGCGCCCCTGCAGTCCTGTCCGCGCTGGTGGACCGCGCCGAGGCGCTGCTGTCCGCGCACGGCCGCGTCGTCCTCGGCATCACCGGCGCGCCCGGCGCCGGCAAGTCGACGCTCGCCGAGACGCTGGTGGCGGGGCTGCGCGCGGACCTCGGACCCGACGAGGTGGGCCACCTGCCCATGGACGGCTTCCACCTCGCCGACGTCCAGCTCGACCGCCTCGGCCTGCGCGACCGCAAGGGCGCACCCGAGACGTTCGACGTCGACGGCTACGTCGCCATTCTGCGCCGGCTGCACGACGAGCCCGGCCACACGGTCTACGCCCCCGGCTTCGAGCGCGACCTCGAGCAGCCCCTCGCCGCCGCCATCGCCGTCCCGGCGTCCGCCCGGCTCGTCGTCACGGAGGGCAACTACCTCCTGCTCCCCGACCGCGGCTGGGAGCGCGTCCGCCCCCTCCTGACCGAGGCCTGGTTCGTCGACGTGGACGACGACGTACGCCGCGAGCGCCTGGTCCGTCGCCACGAGCGGTTCGGCAAGCCCCCGACCGCCGCCCGCGCCTGGGTCGACCAGGTCGACGAGCCGAACGCCGAGCTCGTCCGCGCGACCCGGGACCGAGCCGACCTCGTCATCCCACTGCATCCGGTGGTCGAGTAGCCCGACCAACCGTTGGTCGAGGAGGGACGAAGTCCCGTCACGAGACCCCGGCACCTGGCCGACTCACCAGCGGTTGCGCACGTCCTCCGCCCACCCGACGAGCCCGTCGAGCGGCACCCAGTCACCCGCGTCGTCGCGCACCCGCCCCGACCAGTGGCCGAAGCACTGGTGGGTGCGGGAGGCGAAGACCTTCAGGTCGATGACCGAGCACTTGAGGTGGAAGGGCGTGAAGGTGAGCTCGACTCCCTCGCCCGTCACCCGCCACGGAGCGAGCCAGTCGCCGGTGTCGTACGTCCAGTCGAGCTCCTCGCTGACCTTGGTCAGGTGCCCGTCCACCAGCAGCGCGTTCTCCGTCGCCCCGGTGCCGTCGGTCCACTTCCCGCCGACCTGGATCCCGACGACGCGCCCGTCGGTGCGGCCGGAGCCGGCGCCCCAGTTCCAGTGCATCGCGTAGGGCCACCGGCCGCAGCCGTGGTCGAGGACGGCCCACGACTCCCTCGGCGGTACGTCGTACTGCACGCCGTCGACCCACAGCGTGCCGGCGGCCGGGCGGGCGACGTCCTTGACGGTGTACTGGAAGAGCCGGTCGCTCCACGGCACGACGACGCCGAGGGACTCGTGGCCCGGCGGCCGCTCCGCCATGACGTCGACGCGCACCCGTGCTCCCTCGGCGCGCAGCCGCGTGCCACCCTCGACCTCGTCGAGGTCGATGCGGACCTTCTTCGTGCGGGCGCGAGCCGGTCCCGCGCCCAAGGTGCCCGGCAGGGTGGCGCTGCGCCCGAGGACACCGATCGCGTCGTGCGCGACCTCCTCGCCGGTCCGGCGGTCGAGCACCCAGATGCTGTGCACGGCGGCGTAGTCGATGTCGGAGAGCACCAGCGCGACCACGTGGGTCGGCGTCGTCACGCCCCAGTACTCCCACCGCTTGTTGCGCCCGCGTCCCCGCCACCCGCGACCGATGCCGTCGGTCGTGATCAACGGCGTGCGCGTCCACCCGACCGCCTCACGGTTGAGCCGGCCGTCAGGCTGCGTGAGGGAGACGGGTGAGGAGATCTCGCGCTCGATGAGGGCCACGGCCGGACCCTACTTCTCGATCGCTGGTCGACGAGGTCGCGCAGCCCCGATTCCCGTTGGTCGAGGAGGTCGCCCAGCCCGATGCTCGTTGGTCGAGGAGGTCGCGCAGCGACCGTCACGAGACCCCCAGCCCCGGCGTTCAGTCCTCGCGCTCCTTCGGCGGCCGTCCCCGCTTCGGCACCGGACCCGCATCGCGCGGCGCGCGTCCGGCTGCCCGGAGCGCGTCGCGCAGCAGCAGCTCGATCTGGGCGTTGACGCTGCGCAGGTCGTCGGCGGCCCAGCGCTGGAGGGCGGAGTGGACGGCAGGGTCGAGGCGCAGGAGCACGGACTTGCGCTCCGTGCCTCGCCTGGGGGCCGGGTCCCCCGCCTGCTCGCCCACGATCAGGTGTAGAGCGAGCCGGTGTTGACGACGGGAGTCGTGCCGCGTTCGGAGCAGAGGACGGTGAGCAGGTTGGACACCATCGCGGCCTTGCGCTCGGCGTCGAGCTCGACGATGTCCTTCTGCTCCAGCTGGGCGAGCGCGCTCTCGACCATGCCGACCGCACCCTCGACGATCGTCTCGCGAGCGGCGACGACGGCTGACGCCTGCTGGCGCTGCAGCATCGCTTGGGCGATCTCGGGGGCGTACGCCAGCGCCGAGATCCGTACCTCGATGACCTCGAGCCCGGCCAGCGCGATCCGCTCGGCGACCTCGGTGGCGAGCTCGCCCGAGATCACCTCGGTGTCACCGCGCAGGGTGACCTCGGTGGCGGCGTTGTCGTAGGGGTGGCTCATCGCCACGTGCCGCAGCGCCGACTCGGCCTGCACGGCGACGAAGTCCTCGTAGTCCTCGACCGCGAACTTCGCGCGCGCGGTGTCGGCGACCTGCCAGACGACGATGGCCGCGATGTTGACCGGGTTGCCGTCGGCGTCGTTGACCTTGAGCTCGTTGGTCT
>CAZDAO010000089.1:0-5800 GCA_964503015.1 uncultured Nocardioides sp.
TGGCGTGGGCCAGGTTGGTGATCGCCGAGCCGAGGCGCTCCTGCGGCAGGAACTGCATCATCGAGATGAAGCCGGTGTCGAGCGGGCCGACGAGGTCGTCGCCGCTGACGCGGACGTCCTCGAAGGAGAGCTCGGCGGTGTCGGAGTCGTCCTGGCCGACCTTGTCGAGCACGCGGCCGACGCTGAAGCCGTCGAGCGAGGTGTCGACGGCGAACAGCGAGATGCCCTTGGCCTTCTTCTCCGGGCTGGTGCGCGCGGCGACCAGCACGAGGTCGGCGGAGCCGCCGTTGGTGATGAAGGTCTTGCTGCCGTTGATGATCCAGTCGTCGCCGTCGCGCACCGCGGTCGTCCTGAGGTTCGCGAGGTCGGACCCGCCGCCGGGCTCGGTCATGCCGATCGCGGTGACGATCTCGCCGGTGGCGCACTGCGGGAGCCACCGCGCCTTCTGCGCGTCGTCGGTGAGGTGGACGAGGTAGGGCACCGTGATGTCGGCGTGGATGCCCACGCAGCTCGGCAGGGTCATGTTGACCTTGGCGAGCTCCTCGGTGAGGACCGCGTTGAAGCGGTAGTCACCGGCCTCCGAGCCGCCGTGCTCCTCCGGGATCTCCAGGCCGAGGAACCCCTGCTTGCCGGCGGCGAGCCAGAAGTCGCGGTCGAGCCCGTGGTTGCCGGCGTAGGTCTCCAGGTTGGGGACGACCTCGCGGTCCAGGAACTGCTTCACCGAGGCGCGGAAGGCCTCGTGGTCCTCGTCGTAGATCTCACGCTTCATGAGGCTATGTTACCCACGAGTCACCACGGGCCGAGACGTTGTGCAGAATCCGCACGCGGACCCTCACATGCCACGTAACCTCGCCCGCGCCGGCTCGTTGCGGGGACGGGAGCAGGAGTGACGACAAGCGGACCGACGTGGATGCGTCCACGAGGTGAGGCGTGGGGCAGCGAGGCCCAACGCGCGGTCCTGCATGCCCTCGCCGAGGAGGTGGCGCGCCGCTCGGGCTACCGGGTCGCGGCCATCGAGGCGCTGCGCTCGGACGGCAACCTCGAGTTCGTCGCGATCGCCGGGAGCGACGCCGCCCGCCACCAGCTGCTCGGCAAGGCCGCGCCGTTGCAGATGAGGAACATCGTCGCGTTCGGCATCACGATCGACGGCTGGCTGTACATCCCCCAGGAGCGGAACGACGACGAGACGCGGGCGTGGATCACCCAGTACGGCCACACCCCCGACCTGCCCGAGCCCGAGACCGAGGACGGCTGGCACGCCGAGGACAGGTTGGTCCGGCTGCTGGAGAACGTCGAGGGTGAGCTCCGCGCGACCCTCTACCTCGACGAGCCGCTGTCCGGACGACGCCCGACGCTGGAGTCGGTCACGGCCATGAACGCCGAGATCGAGGTGATGTTCGACGCCGTGGTCGGCATCGTCGAGAGCGAGCTCTACGGCGAGCAGGTCCGGATGGTCGCCCAGGCCCGTACGGCACTGCAGAGCGTGCGTCCCGACCTGGGCGTCGGCGACTACCTGCGGGAGTTGTCCGACGCGATGGTCGCAGTGATGGAGGTCGACTCCGTCGACGTGCTGCTGGTCGGCACACCGGCCCCGGCCCTCGAGCCGTACCTGTCCTTCCTCGAGGAGCACATGCGTCGGGTGTGGCTGCGACGCGGGCACCTGATCGTCGAGCCGATGCTGACGTGGGGCGTGACCGAGACGTCGGTCCGCACGCCCGAGGTGATGGCGGCGATCATGGAGCGCCGCGGGCTGGGGTCGTGGCTCCTCGTGCCGATCGGCATGAGGGAGGAGTACCTCGGCACGATGGGCCTGGGCCGCATGACCGGCGGCCCGCGCTGGATCGACTCCGAGATCAACGCCGCGGTGGCGGTCGCCTCCGACGTGGCCGGCGCCGTCTTCGACGCCCGCCTGATGGAGCGCGAGCGGCGCCTCAACGCCGAGCTGCGCGACATCGACGACTACCGCCGCGACATGGTCAACACGCTCGCCCACGAGCTGCGCAACCCGCTCGGCGTGCTGTGGACCAACCTCGACCTGGTCCGCGAGGAGGACCTGCCCGAGGCGGTGGCCGGTCCGCTCCAGGCGATGGACCGCGCGGCGCGGCGCATCGAGGACATGGTCGAGGACCTGATGGCCCTGGCCACGGCCAGCGACCCGACCCGCGCGACGGCGTTCGCCCCGGTCGACCTGTCCGCCTGCGTGCGCGAGAGCGTGGAGTTCCTCGCCCCGCTCGCCGCCGCCGGCGAGGTCGACGTCCGGCTCCGCGTCACCGACGGGCTGGTCGTGCGCGGCGAGGGCGCCGGCATCCAGCGCATGGTGGTCAACCTGGTCGCCAACGCGATCAAGTACACCCCCGCAGGCGGGAGCGTCACCCTCACGCTCGAGCCGGACGTGCTGGACGGGCGCGAGGGCGTGCGGCTGGTCTGCGCCGACACCGGCATCGGGATCGACGAGGACGAGGTGGCGCACGTCTTCACCCCGTTCTTCCGCTCCGCCGACCCGGAGGCGCGGCGCCGGCCGGGCACCGGCCTCGGCCTCGCGATCGTGGAGCGGGTGGCCCGGCACCACCACGGCGAGGTCGAGGCCTCCTCGGTGCTCGGCGAGGGCACCACGTTCGTCGTGCGGCTCCCGCTCGACCCGCCTGCCGACGTACGTTGACGGGGTGTCCGTCGACGGTCTGCTCGTCGCGCTGGTGCACCTGCTGCTGACGGTCAGCGCGGCGCCGGTGCCGCCCGTGCCTGCCGTGCCTCCTGTGCCTCCCGTGCCTGCCGGGGCTCGGGCCGTGGTCGCGAGCGCCGATGGCACGCAGCCCGCACCGGCCACCGGCCGGGGCAGCATGCCCCCGCATTGGCTCGGCACGCGCGAGCTCCCCGAGGACCCGACGACCGGCTACGGGCGGGTGCGGCCGACCCCGCCTGCGCTGCGGCACCGGCGCTGGACGCTGCCCGACACGGTCGCGATGCTGCCGGGCACGGCGTACGCCAGCCGGGTGGTGTCGCCGGCCCCGCGCCACGTCGTGCGCCGCTCGACCTGGCGGCCCGGCTGCCCCGTCGCCGCCACCGACCTCGCGTGGGTGCGGCTGACCTTCTGGGGCTTCGACGCCCGGCGCCACACCGGGGAGCTGCTGGTCCACCGCGACGTGGCCCGCGACGTCGCCCGCGTCTTCGGGGTGCTCTACCGCGAGCGGTTCCCCCAGGAGCAGGTCGGCATCGTGCGGCGCTGGGACCCCGACGCGCCGGCCACCGGCGACGGCAACGGGACCGGTGCGTTCGTGTGCCGGGCCTCCACCGGGGCGTCGTACTTCTCGCAGCACGCCTACGGCCTCGCGATCGACGTGAACACCTTCCAGAACCCGTACGCCAAGGGGCGCGTGGTGCTGCCCGAGCTCGCCTCGACCTACCTCGACCGCCGCCGGGTGCGTGCCGGGATGGTCACCGCGGACGGCCCGGTGGTCCGCGCCTTCGCGCGGATCGGCTGGGAGTGGGGCGGCGCCTGGCGCCGGTCGCGCGACTACATGCACTTCAGCCGCAACGGCCTGTGACGTACCGCCCCCGGCCATGGCCCGACCGGGTGGTTCGACCCGAAACGACCACGGCCCTGCGGGTCACCTGCCTACGATCGAGAGGGGGGATGGGGAGGCATCACGCCATGGGGCAGGAACGGACAGAGGATCGTCGCACCCGCGACCTGAGCTGGGGCGACGACGAGGCGCGCGACCTGATGCAGGCGCTCGCCCGTGACACGGCGCGCCGCGCCGGCTTCGGCATCTGCGCCATCGAGGTCGTCCGACCCCAGGGCCTGCTCGAGTTCGTGGCGATCCACGGCGACGAGACGAGCGCCGAGGAACGACTCGGCACCGCGTCCCGGCTCGGCGACATGCTGCGCGCCTTCGCGGACGGCGAGACCCACGGCAGCTTCGTGTGGATCCCGGAGGAGAGGTTCTCCCCGCCCGCGCTCGAGCAGCTCGAGGGGTACGTCGTCGTCCCCGACGTCCCCGAGACCGCCGACCCCGGCACGTGGCACGCCCTGGACATGCTGGCGGCGCAGATCACCGACGAGCGCGGCGACCTGCGCGCCCTGCTCTACCTCGACGTCCCCGACGACCTCCGCCGCCCTGACGCGGCCCGACTGCAGCAGCTCGACGACGAGCTCTCGATGACGCGGCGCTCGATCGTCGCCGTCGTCGAGCGCGAGGAGTACGTCGAGCACATGCGGGTGATCCGGGTGACCCGCCGGCTGGCCCGCTCCGACGCGGCGCGCCACGACGTCGCCCACCTGCTGCGCGAGGCGCGCAGCACCCTGCTAGGCGCGCTGTCGGTCGACGAGCTGGAGATCCACGTCTTCGGCGACGACCCGGCCGACCACCCCGACGCGGACGCCCCGGACAACCTCGGGCTGGGCATGGCGCCGGAGGTCCGGACGGCGCTGGACCGGGCGGCCGCCCGCGCGTGGGACCGGCAGCGGGTGCTGGTCATCGAGCCGGAGGCCGTGTGGGGCGACGCCGAGCTCGCGGCGGCGTACGCCGACTGGTTCGCGGTCGCGCTCGCCAAGGCCGACCTCGAGACGGTCGTCGTCGCGCCGGTCGGCGTCGACGACGACGTCCTCGGGATGATGCTCCTCGCCCGCCGGACCGGGTCGCGGCGCTGGACCGACGGTGAGGGCGTCGCCGCGCTCGAGCTCGGCCACGACCTCGGGCGCGCCATCGCGAACGCGCACGCCACCCAGCGCGAGCGGCAGCTGCTCGGCGAGCTGCGGCAGCTGGAGGAGGCGCGCCACAAGTTCCTGCAGGTGCTCACCCACGAGATCAACAACCCGATGACGGTGATCGCCGCCAACGCCGAGCTGCTCGCGACCAACGACGAGGTCGACGAGCGCGACCGCCGACGGGCGGAGGCGATCCTGCGGGGCGCCGACCGCCTCGCCGGCCTCCTCGAGGGCCTCTCGCTGCTGTCGCGGATCAGCGACCCGCAGCACGCCCTGGCCACGAAGCGGGTGGACCTCGTCCCGATCGTCACGGGCACCGTCGCCTCGATGGCCGCGGTCGCCGAGCGGGCGGGCGTGAGGCTCCACCTCGCCGGCGAGCTGGTCGACGCCGGGGAGGCCTGGGTGCTGGGCGACCCGCGCGAGATCGCCGGAGCGGTGACCAACCTGGTCGACAACGCGGTGAAGTACTCCGACGCCGGCGACCAGGTCTGGCTCAGCGTGGCGCGCTCGGCCGACGGTGGTGTCACCTTCACCTGCCGCGACGAGGGCATCGGCATCTCGGAGGAGGACCAGGCCGAGCTGTTCTCGCCGCTGTTCCGCTCGACCAACGAGGACGCCCTGCGCCGGCCCGGCACGGGGCTCGGCCTGGGCATCGTCCGGGAGATCATGCAGCGGCACGGCGGCACGGTCGAGGTGGACTCCCGGCTCGGCGCCGGCACCCGCGTACGCCTCGACTTCCCGCCGCTGCCGCCCGGCTGACGGCGGACGCGCGGGGCGCACCCGTGGGCGGGGGCTAGGGGCGGAAGACGTCCTTGCGCGCCGGCACCTCGACGCGGACCTCGCGGTTGAACTCCGACAGCGTCAACGCACCGCCGTCACTGAGGACCGCGGACTCGACCCGCACGACGTAGTGGGGTGCCTCGCTGAGCACCCACACGACCTCGCCGGTGTCGGCGCTGAGCCGCACGGCGCGCTCGCCGTCGAGGGACTCCTCCGCCTCGACCGTCACGTCGCTCGCGTCCTCGCCGCCCGACGCCCGGTCCTGCCCGCCGGCGTCGCGGCCCGAGGTCCGTCCCGGCCCGGTCCCGCCCGCGT
>CAZDAO010000089.1:5900-10718 GCA_964503015.1 uncultured Nocardioides sp.
GCGTCGCGGCCCGAGGTCCGTCCCGGCCCGGTCCCGCCCGCGTGCGCGGGCCGGCGCTCGGTGCGGTCGACCAGGCGGACCACCCGGAACGGCTCGAGGTACTCGTCGATCTCGCACACGTCGAGGATCCGCGGGTCGTCGGCCGGCACCCACGAGGTGCTCAGCCGGGTGAGCGCCGCCGCCGGCAGCGCGGTGTCGGACACGCTGGCGTAGAGGCCCTCGTCGCCCTTGATCCAGGCTCGGTCGCCGACCCGGCGGATCGCGATGTGGCTGCCACCGGTGCGCAACGTCCCGGTGCACCGGCCGCGGGGGCCCATGCTCAGGTCCAGCAGGATCCGGGTGCCCTTCGCGACGACCTGACCGGTCAGGCGCATGCTGGTGACCTCGCGCATCGCCTCCGCGGCCGCGGCCGCGATCACCTGGCCGTCCTCCTCGGCGAAGTCGCTCGTCCGGAAGCTCTCCCAGGCGCCGCACCCGCTCAGCAGCGTCGTCAGGGCGACGAGCGCCGCGGCGGTCCGGGTCGTGCGCATGCGAGGCTCCTCCCTCTGGTCGGCCCCGACGATCCCACCACCGATGCCCGCACCGCGCGGGCGAACGGCGGAACTGGCGCCGGCCCCCATGGGTCGTGGCGTCGGCGCATGGTCCGAACGGGCCATGGAGGTGACTCGTGATGACCAGGCGCGATGGCCGGTTCGGTGCGATCGGTGCCCGACCGCTCAGGTGCTCGGTCGGCGGGTCGATGGGGGATCCATCAGGACGCGAAGAGACGGAGACGCGCGTGGACGCCATGGACGGCTTGGACGAGATCATCGGTGAGTTCCTGGTCGAGAGTCACGAGAACCTCGACCAGCTCGACAGCGACCTCGTCGCACTGGAGCAGGACCCCAGCTCCACGGCGCTGCTGGCCAGCGTCTTCCGCACCATCCACACCATCAAGGGCACGAGCGGCTTCCTCGCCTTCTCCGTCCTGGAGTCGGTCACCCACGTCGGTGAGAGCCTGCTGGCCCGCCTGCGCGACGGTGACCTGACCCTGACCCCCGGGCTCACCAGCCTGCTGCTGGAGGTCGTCGACGCCGTCCGGGCCCTGCTGACCGACATCGAGGCCACCGGCGCCGAGGGCGACCGCTCGTACGACGACCTCGTCGCCCGGCTCACCGCCGCGCTCGAGGGTGAGGAGCCCGCCCCGGCCGCCGACGCCGAGGCCGCGATCGAGCTCGGCCCCGACGGGCCGGCCGAGCTGCCCACCGAGGAGGACGACCTCGCCCCGGCCCTTGCCGTCGTGGCCGAGGAGGCGCCCGCCGCTCCCGTGCGTGCGCTCGCCGTGGCCGAGCCGGAGCCCGAGGTGCAGCCGGTCGCCGAGGAGCGGGCCGAGACCAGCGAGCCCGCGGAGGGTCGGCGCTCGATGGCCGACAGCACGATCCGCGTGGACGTCACGCTGCTCGACTCGCTGATGAACCTCGTGGGCGAGCTGGTGCTGACCCGCAACCAGATGCTGCAGAACGCCGCGGCCCGCGAGGACGTCGACCTGGCCCGGACCACCCACCGCCTCAACCTGGTCGCCGGCGAGCTGCAGGAGGGCGTCATGCGCACGCGCCTGCAGCAGATCGACACCCTGTGGAGCAAGCTGCCGCGCGTCGTGCGCGACCTGTCCATGCAGCTCGGCAAGAACGTGCAGCTGGAGATGGTGGGCCGGGAGACCGAGCTCGACAAGACCATCCTCGAGGCCGTGCGCGACCCCCTGACCCACCTGGTGCGCAACAGCATCGACCACGGCATCGAGTCGCCGGCCGACCGCGTCGCGGCCGGCAAGCCCGCCGACGGCACCCTCACGCTCCGCGCCTTCCACGAGGGCGGCCAGGTCACCATCGAGATCACGGACGACGGCGCCGGCATCCACCCGGCCCGCCTGCGCGACAAGGTGGTCTCCAAGGGGCTGATGACCCGGGAGGCCGCGGACCGCCTCACCGACCACGAGGCCACCGCCCTCATCTTCATGCCGGGCTTCTCGACCGCCTCGGCCCTGACCAACGTCTCCGGGCGCGGCGTCGGGATGGACGTGGTCAAGACCAACATCGAGCGCATCGGCGGGTCCATCGACCTGTCCAGCGACCCGGGCCGCGGCACCACCGTCCGGATCCGGATCCCGCTGACCCTCGCGATCATCCCCGCCCTGGTCGTGACGGCCGCGCAGAACCGGTTCGCCATCCCGCAGGTCAACCTGCTGGAGCTGGTGCGGCTCGACACCGCCCAGGCCGCGGCCGCGATCGAGAACGTGCACGGTGCACCGGTCTACCGGCTCCGGGGGCGGCTGCTGCCGCTCGTCGACCTGCGAGAGCAGCTCGAGCTCGACGCCGTGGAGCGCGAGACGACGTACGTCGTGGTGCTCCAGGCCGACAACCAGCAGTACGGCCTGGTGGTCGACGACATCCTCGACACCGAGGAGATCGTGGTGAAGCCGCTGGGCAACCAGCTGCGCCACCTGCCCCTCTACGCCGGCGCCACGATCATGGGTGACGGCGCCGTGGCGCTGATCCTCGACGCGACCGCGATCGCCCGGAAGGTCGGGATGGCGCTGGAGTCCGAGCTCAACGCCGGGTCCGACGTCGGGGCGAGCGACGGCAGCGACGTCGCGTCCGTGCTGGTGGTCGAGCTCGGCGGCGGCCGGCGGGCCGGCATCCCGGTCTCGGCCGTGGACCGCCTCGAGGAGATCGGCGTCGACGTCGTCGAGCGCGCCGGGCACCACGAGGTCGTCCAGTACCGCGAGCAGATCCTGCCGCTGGTGCGGCTCGACCACGTCCTGCACGGCGACGCCGGCCACGGCGCCGACGCCCCGCTCCAGGTCGTCGTGTGCCGCAAGGGCGAGCAGCGCGCCGGGGTGGTCGTCGCCGGCATCCTCGACATCGTCGAGACCACCCTGTCCATCCGCACCGCGCTCGACTCCAGCGGAGGTGACGGCTCCGCGGTCATCGCCGGCCACGTCACCGAGCTCGTCGACATCGACCAGGTCTTCGCGGGCCTGCCCGGCCACGACCGGCTCGCCCGGACCGCCTGAGGAGCACCGCCATGTCCCAGTACTGCACCTTCGCCCTCGACGGGCACCTCTTCGGCGTCCCGGTCGCCTCCGTCCAGGAGGTGCTGCGCGCCCAGGCCCTGACCAGCGTCCCGCTGGCGCCCCGTGAGGTCGCCGGGCTGCTCAACCTGCGCGGGCAGATCGTCACCTCGCTCGAGCTGCGGGCCCGCATGGGCCTGCCGCCGCGAGCCGCCGACGCCAGGTCGGTGAACGTGGTGGTCAAGACGGCCGACGGGAACGCCGTCAGCCTCGTCGTCGACGAGATCGGCGACGTCATCGAGCCGCCGCGGGAGGCCTTCGAGGCACCGCCGGAGACCGTCCCGGCCTCCGTCCGCGCCCTCGTCAGCCGCGTCTGCAAGCTCGACCGGCAGCTGATGCTGCTGCTCGACACCGAGCGGGCAGCACAGGTGCTCGAGCCCGTCTGACCCGCCAGGGCCGGACCATCCGGATCCCCACCCCATCCCGCTTCTCGCGAGACCCGTTCGGGCGGACTCGCGTGCCGTCCACCCACAGCACACACCCGCCCGGAGGAACCCCATGACCACCCTCGCCCCGCCCCCGCCCGACTACGCGCAGCCCGCCGTCGCCCCCCAGGTGCCCACCAGCACGCCGGCCCCGACGCCGTCCCGCACCCGAAAGCCCCTGTCGCACCTGCTCGCCAACCTCGGCACCGGCCGCAAGCTGCTGGTCCTCGCGGTCGCCTGCCTGCTGCCCACCGTGGTGCTGACGTTCACCGTCCTCAGGGGACTGTCGACGCTCAGTGCGGAGAAGGACGCGGGCGAGGTCCTCGAGCGCACGTCGGCCAAGCTCTACCACCTCGACAACCGCAACAGCGAGATCAAGGCCGACGGCTTCCGCGCGCTGATCGGCGCCGACGCCGAGGCAGTGGTCACCGACACCGCCGACGACATAGCCAGTGCCGAGGAGATCTACGACGAGGTCCTCGGCTACGACCTCCCGGAGGAGATCCGCGAGGACATCGAGACCAGCCGGGTGTACGCGCAGGCCTTCTACACCTACGTCGCGGCCTTCGTGGAGAACCCGAACGCCGCCGGACGCACCGACGCCCAGGGCGAGGTCGACCTCGTCGACCAGAACCACGACGTCGACGGCCGGCTGGAGAAGCTCCGCGAGACGGTCGACGAGGCCATCGTGGCGGCAGACGCCGAGTACGAGCACACGGAGGCCTCGCAGCGCACCACGCTCTTCATCGTCCTCGCGGTCGCGCTGGCCGTGGCGACGCTGCTCTCCATCGTCATCACCCGCCTGATCACCCGCCCGCTGCGGCGTGCGGTCGACGCCCTGGGCAAGGTCGCCGAGGGCCACCTCGACGAGCGGCTCGACGTCTCCTCCACCGACGAGGTCGGCCAGATGGGCCAGGCGCTGAACAACGCGCTCGAGCGCCTCGGCGACGCCATGGGCCAGATGGACCACAACGCCCAGTCCCTCGCCTCCGCCTCCGAGGAGCTGTCCTCGGTGTCCGGTCAGATGAGCGCCTCCGCCTCGGAGTCCTCCTCCCAGGCCGGCCTCGTCTCGGCGGCCGCCGAGCAGGTGTCGCGCAACGTCATGACGGTCGCCACCGGCACCGAGGAGATGTCGGCGTCCATCCGCGAGATCGCCCAGAACGCCTCCAGCGCCGCGAGCGTGGCCGCCCAGGCCGTGGTCGTCGCGGAGTCCACCAACGCCACGGTCGCCAAGCTCGGTGCCTCCTCCGCCGAGGTCGGCAACGTGATCAAGGTGATCAACTC
>CAZDAO010000090.1:0-10690 GCA_964503015.1 uncultured Nocardioides sp.
GCTGACCTAGAGTCTGCCGGTGGTCTGGGTGGTGGGGGTGCTGCTGCTCGCCTGGATGGCGTGGGGTCCGGTCGTCCTGGTCGTCGCAGCGGCTGCGCTGGGCGTGCCGCGCCTGCGCTGGTGGGTGCAGGACCACCTCCACGTCAGCCGGCAGGTCGCGGTCCGCACCGTGGGTGCGGTGGCCGCGCTGGTCGCCGCGGTGGTGGTCGTGCCCGACGGCTGGCTGCCGATCCCGCCGGCGCCGGGGATCTGGGCCGCACCGTCGTACGTCGGTCGCCCGGCGACGCCGCAGGTCGTCTCCTCCCAGTTGTCGGTCAACCCCCATCTGGCCGCCGTCCCGGCCGTGGGCAGGCCGGGCCCCCTCGGCCTCCAGCCGGACGTGGAGACCGCGTGGTTCGGGCTCCAGCGCTGCGGCCGGCTCGAGACCACCTCGACCGACGCGCTGGTGGCGCTGTGCCACGACCGGTCCGGCCCGAGCCTGCGTCTGGTCGACCCCGACACCATGCGGCCCCGGACGACCAAGGACCTGCCCCCGGTCGACGACCGGGCGGCCTGCCCGGGTGATGCGTCCTACCTCGACGCGCAGGACCGGGTGGTCGTGGCGACCACCGAGCGCAGCGTCCTGGCGGTCAGCACCTCGACGGCCGAGGGCGGTGCCGAGCTGCGCACCGTGTCCACGTGGGACCTCAAGCCCTACGTGCCCTTCGGCGACTGCGTGGTCGCGGTCGCACCCGACTGGTCCGGCCGGGTGTGGTGGGCCTCCCGCGACGGACTCGTCGGCACGATCACGCCCGGCTCGGGCGACGTACGGGTGGTCGACCTGGACGAGGAGGTGGAGCACGGATTCGCCGCCGACCCCGACGGCGGTGTCCTCCTGGCCACCGCCGCGGGTGTGCACCGGCTCGTCGGCGGGGCGGACGGCGCTCCACAGGTCACGTGGACCACGGCCACGGAGCACGCGTCCGGCACCGCCCCGGTGCTCGTGGACGGCGGCGCGGTCGCGGTCACCGACACGACCAAGGAGCAGCTCGCGGTCGTGTTCCTGCGCCGGGGCACCGGCGAGGAGGTCTGCCGCCAGCCGGTCTTCGACAAGGGCGAGGGCGTCGTCGACGCCGACCTGACGCCCGTCGGGACCGGAGTCGTGGTGGCCAACGACCACGACTACTCCTCGCCGCGGAGCACGCTCCTCGGCTTCACCAGCACCCCCGGCATCGCCCGCGTCGACCTCGTCGACGGGACGTGCACCGAGCGGTGGACCAGCGACCAGGTCGCGCCCGGCTCGGGCGTCGTGGCCAGCTGGCCCAACGGGCTGGTCTACGCGTGGACCAAGCGACCCTCGCTGCTCGGGGTCAGCGCGTGGTACGTCACCGGTCTCGACGCCCTGACCGGGCGCAGCATGTGGAGCGTCCGGGCCGGCACGGGCCTGCTGGCCGGCGGCGATGGGTCCCGGCCGGCCATCGGTCCCGGCGGGTCACTCTGGATGGGCACGCTGTCCGGCCTGGTGCGGGTGACCGACCGCGGCTAGGCGTGCGGCTGCGTGGGGTCTAGGGCGTGACGCCCATCGCCGCGAGCACGCGCTCGCCGAGCTCGGCATCGCCGCTCACGCGCACGCCGCCGCGCTCGTCGGGGCGACGTCCTCCGGCGAGCACGACGAAGGTCTCCCGGTCGGTCGCGAGGGTGACCGTGGGCGCGCCGTCGTCCGGATCAGCCGGGCGACCGCGGCCGTCCTCGCCGACCACGGCGGTCACCGGGTCGTGCCCGGCCACCTCGAGGCGTACGACGCTGCCCACCGGCGCCTGCGCCCGCTTGGCCACCACGAAGGGCAGGCTCTCCATCAGGTAGTCGGCGCTGTGCCGGGCCGGTGCCGAGTCGAGGTTGCCGGGCAGGTCGAGCGCACGCCGGACGTCCTGCTCGTGCATCCACACGTCGAGCGGACGGTTGCGCAGCAGCAGTCCCGTGGTCCAGCCGATCGCGCCGAAGGGGCCGGGCGCCGGCGCCGACGCATCGGTCGGCGGGTCCGCGAGGAGCTGGGTGTGCCGCGCGGTGGTCGACTCCCGGATCTCGGTGATGAGGGCGTCGGGCGTCCGGTCGCGACGGGCCACGACGCCCTGCTCGGTGAACTGGCCCATCATCCCGCGGGCGTGCGGGGCCTCGCCGACCTCGACGTCGTCGTGCGGCCGGCCGGCGAGCAGCGACTCGAGGTGCGCGGTGTGCGCCGCGATCGCGTGGACGTCCCACCCGGGCAGGTCGGTCGGCGTCGCCCACTGGTCGTCGCCGACGTGCTCGAGGACGCGGGTGAAGGAGTCGACCGCCTCCCACCACACGGCGACGAGCGTGCTGAGCCGCTCGGCATCGGACGCGGTCGAGGTCACGGGTGACGTCATGGGGGAGAGGGTAGGCCCACCCCTGGGTAGGTGCCGGCCGGGACCGGTTCGGGTGGTTTCTGACCGTTCGGCCACGCGGTGTGCCACGAACACCTACGTTCGCCACAACCGACCGGGCCGAACCGCGGCGCAGCGGTCCACTGGGGGTTCCTCATGCATGCACGCCTGCGTCGGCCTGCCGTCGCACTTCTCACCACCACGCTGGCAGCCGGCGTCCTCGGCGTCGCACCGGCGGCGCACTCCGTCCTCGGGACCACCATCTCGGGGACCGTCAGCGGGACGGAGGGGCCGCTCGAGGGCATCGAGATCGAGCTCTTCAAGGTCGAGGGCGATGGCTGGTCCGAGACCGAGGACGTCACCTTCACCGACGCCGCGGGTCACTACTCGATCGACGTGTCTCCCGGCGACTACCGCTTGCGGTTCGACGGTGACTACGACCACGCGTTCGAGTTCTACCCCGATGCAGACACCGTGGAGGAGGCCGACACCGTCGCCGTGCCCTTCAACGGCAACGTGGTCGCGAACGCCGTGCTCGGCGCTGGTGCGCGCATCAACGGCGAGGTCTCCGGCCCGGACGGCGCAGCTCTCGACGACGTGGTCGTGATGGCCTACCAGGTCGTTGGAGCCGGGCCGACCGCCGACCGCCGCTACGTGGGCTTTGCCACGACCGAGGACGGCGCTTACGAGATCCGTGGCCTCGCCGGCGGGACCTACGCCGTGGAGTTCGACGACGTCTTCGGTGCTGACACCCGGACCTACGCCGACGAGTGGTACGACGACCAGCCCCACGAGTACGTCGCCGAGAGCGTCATCCTCGCCGACGGTGGGACGCGGTCCGCGGTCGACGCCCGGCTGGAGCTCGACTCCGTGATCAGCGGCCGCATCACCGATGCGGACGGCAAGCCGGCCGACTACGCGTACGCCGATGCGCTCGTCCAGGTCGGCGACCAGTGGCTCCGCGTGCGAAGCGGTGAGGCCGACGCCGACGGCTACTACGTCATCGACGGCCTTGCCAAGGGCACCTACCGCGTGCAGCTCCACGCCGACGTCGCGGGTCGGTACGTGACTGAGTTCTGGAACGACCAGCCCGACGTGTCCTCTGCCGAGGACATCGAGCTCGGGGTGGACGACTCCGAGACCGACGTCGACGCGGAGGTGGGCGAGCAGGTCACACCGACGGTGGCCAACCTCACCCCGCCGGTCCTCACCGGCACCCCGCAGGTCGGCTCGCCGTTGACCTCGACGGGCGGGACCTGGACGCCGAACCCGTCGTCGATCGAGTACTTCTGGGTCTCGGGCGAGGAGGTGCTGCAGTCCGGCAGCAACGCGACCTACGTCCCGAAGACGGCCGACGTCGGCAAGGTCATCTCGGTCTGGGTGTACGCCAGCGCGCCCGGCTTCGACTACGGCTTCAGCCACGCGGCCGCTTCAGGTCCGGTCGTGGCCGCTCCGGTCCCGACGCCCACCCCGACGCCCGCGCCGACGGTCGACGTCCCGACGGCCCTCGCGTCGCTGGTGGCCACCATCGACGTGGCCGGCAAGCCGAAGGTCGGCAAGACCATCAAGCTGACGGGCCTGGACAAGCTGCTGCGCAGCACCGGTGTGTCGTACAAGTTCCAGTGGTTCGCCGGCGCGAAGAAGATCAAGAAGGCGACGAAGTCCAAGCTCAAGGTCACGAAGGCGATGAAGGGCAAGAAGATCTCGGTCAAGGTGACCGCGAAGGCGGCCTCGTCCTCGAAGAGCGTGAAGATCAAGGTCGGCAAGGTCCGCTGAGGCGACGCCTGCCGCGCGCGACGGCGCAACCCACCCCTGCGGGGGAGCGGGTTGCGCCGTTCGCGCGTCCGGGCGGCCTACGCTGCCCGGGACGGCCGTTTCCGACGCCGGCCGTGCCACCTCGACGAAGGAGCTCCTCATGGGTATCGGAATCGGCATCCTGCTGCTGGTCCTCGGCCTGATCCTGCTGTTCGCGATCAAGGAGTTCCCCGACTCGGTGCAAGAGGTCGTCGACCCGGGCACGGTCGGCTGGATCCTGGTGATCGCCGGTGCCCTCGCCCTCGTGCTCGGACTCGTCATGAACAAGCAGCGCTCCACGACGACGCACGTGGAGGAGCGCCGCGACGTCTGACGTCGGCGGACATCGACGGGAGCGCCCGAGGGGCAACTTCGGGCGCTCCTGCCGCGTCCCAGCGGTGCGGCGCACCCGGCGCCGCCCGGAAGGATGGTCTCGCGATGCATCGTCCCCTCATCGCGCTGGCCACGCTGACAGCGCTGGGCCTGCTCGCCCCCGCGCTGGCCACCGTCCCACCCGCCGCCACCGCAACCCCGGGCGACCTGACGGTCCACGTGCCCCAGGCCTTCTCGCCCAACGGCGACGGCCGCAAGGACGAGGCCACGGTGCAGTACGACCTGCCGACGGCCGGCCGGGTCAAGATCGTCGTGCTGCAGGGCATCCGCGGCAGGACGGTCGAGGTCGCCAAGCTGGGCCGACAGGGTCGGGGTGCGCACGAGTGGCGCTGGGACGGCCGCGGCAAGGGCGGCGCCAGGCTCGACGACGGCACCTACTACGTCAACGTCACCCTCACCACGCCCGGCGGCACCACCCTCAAGCCCCTGCACCGGCCGCGCACCCGGATCGACACGGTGTTCGGGGCGCGGGTGGAGCCGCGCACCGGCTACTCGCTGCCCGAGGGCAAGGCCCTCCCGGTCTACCCGCGCACGTCCGTCGTGCGCGACTCGGTGAGCCTGCGCCCCTTCCTGTACAAGAAGGCGCGCTGGGCCACCCTGGTGATCAAGGACGCGCGGGGTCGCACCGTGCTCTCCGAGGACGTCACCGACGCGCGCGACACCACGTACACCAACGCCGACCACGGCCAGGCCCACCCTGATGACGTCGTGTGGACCGCGCGGCGGCGGGGCACGCCACTGGCCGCCGGCCGCTACCGCGCCTTCATCCGCGGCCGTGACACCGTCGGCAACATCAACCGCACCCCTGTCCACCCGCTGTGGGTGTCCCGGGAGGCGCTGGAGTGGCGCGAGGTCACCCGGGACGTGACGGCGTCGGCGAGCGTCGTCGGTCTCTGCGGCTTCCTGTCCACGGCCAACGGCTGCGGCGAGGAGCCGCAGCCCTGCGGCGAGGTCGTGCCCAGCACGCTGCTGGCGGGCGGCCTGAGCTATCGCTCGGCGCAGTGCGCGCCTGGCGCCCCCGGCCACAGCGAGGCCTGGGCGCTCCACTACCTCCCGGTGCCGGAGACCACCGGGGTGCGCGGCGTGGCGTCGGCGAAGGTCGCCTTCGCCGGACGCCCGACCACCGACGGCGAGGGCGACCAGGGGACGCTCTCGGTCTGGCGCGAGGACTTCTCCCTCCCGGACGTGCAGGTGGCCGGCTCGACCACGGCGGAGACGCCCTGGGTGGACTGCCCCCGCGGGTGTCGCGGGGTGGAGTCCTACGACGAGGTCTACGACCCCGGGGTCATCTGGTCCTTCCGGACGACAGGCACCGACTCCGTCGACGTCGGCACGTTCACCGTGTCCGTGCGCTACCTCGCCGTGGCGCGCTGAGGCTCAGAGCCAGCCGCGGTCCTGGGCGATCCGGGCCGCCTCGCTCCGGGTGGTCGCACCGGTCTTGCCGATCGCGGCGGACAGGTGGTTGCGGACGGTGCCCTCGGAGAGGTGGACCCGGGCGGCGATGGTCGCCACGGGTGCGCCGTCGAGGGCGTGGGTGAGCAGCTCCCGCTCGCGGTCGGTCAGCGGGCTGGGCCCGTCGACCAGCGACTCCGCGGCCAGGTCGGGGTCGATCACCCGCAGCCCCGCATGTACCCGGCGTACGGCGTCGGCGAGCTGCCGGGCCGGGGTGTCCTTGACGACGAAGCCCGACGCGCCCGCCTCGATGGCGCGGCGGACGTAGCCGGGGCGGCCGAAGGTGGTGACGACCAGCGACCGTACGCCGGGGAGCTCACGTTGCACGGCCGCGGCGGCGTCGATGCCGTTGAGGCCGGGCATCTCGATGTCGAGGAGGCAGACCTCGGCGCCCGACGCACGGGCCGCCTCGACGACCTCGTCGCCGCGGCCGACCTGGGCGACGACCTCGAGGTCGGCCTCGAGGTCGAGGAGTGCGGCCAGGGCGCCGCGCACCAGGGCCTGGTCGTCGGCGAGCAGGAGCCTGATCACGGGAACCCCACCTCCACGCGGGTGCCGGGCGCGGCGTCGAGCACGTCGAGCGTGCCTCCGGCGCCGCTGACGCGCTCGCGCATGCCCCGCAGCCCGTTGCCCTCCGGTCCGGTGCGGCCGCATCCGTCGTCGGTCACGGCGATGCCGTGGGAGCCGAGCTCGATGACGACCGACTGCGCGCGGGCATGGCGTACGACGTTGGTGACCGACTCGCGCAGCACCCAGGCCAGCAGGGCCCGGTGCCGGGGGTCGGTGTCGGCCACCTCGCCCACGACGCGCGTGCTGATGCCGGCGTCGGACAGCACCCGCGGCGCGGCGGCGAGCTCGGCCTCGAGGTTGCCCGCCCGGAGGCCGCCGACCGTGGCACGCACCTCGGCGAGCGCCTGGCGCGCGGTGGTCTGGATCGACTCCAGCTCCTCCTTGGCGCGCGGGGGGTCGATGTCGATGAGCCGGGCGGCGAGCTCTGCCTTGACCGAGAGCGCGGTGAGGGAGTGGCCGAGCACGTCGTGGACGTCGCGCGCCACCCGCTCCCTCTCGGCGACGATCGCGTGCTCGCCGCGGGCCTGGTTGGCGGCGTACTCGCGCTCGCCGAAGATCCGCAGCATCGCACCACCGATCATGATCGGCCAGAGCATGAGGAAGAAGAACGTCGGGAACTCGTCGATGTCGAGCAGCGATAGCAGTGGCACCGCCGCCCAGAACCCGACGGCCCACTTCCACCAGGGCCGCGGCAGCTCGAGCGCCGACAGGATCGCGAGGTAGGGCGTGAACGAGATGACGCCGACCCCGATGACGGGCACCGTGGCCAGGGCCAGCGCGAGCATGAGCCCGAGCGCCCACCACGGGCTCAGGCGCGTGGAGTAGCCGAGGACGTTGGCCACCGCGAAGCCCGCGATGCAGAGCAGTGCGCCCACCTGGGCCGGCAGCCCCACCTCCGACTCGACGACCGCGATGACCGGGAAGGCGAGGAAGACCAGCCAGATGGCGGCGAAGGCCCACCCCCACTTCTCCCACGGGTTGTCGGGGAGCGTGGGGGCGGCCGAGCCGCTCGGCGTGGTGTTCACACGCGCGCCCGGCTCCGGCGTACTCCCCACAGCGCCAAGAGGGAGAAGATGACGGTCCACGCGAGCACGTTAGCGACCGGCAGCCAGAGCGGGTCGCGGCCGCCCGAGGCGAGGTAGCCCTCGGTGAGCGGGAAGCGGGCGAGCGCGACGTAGCCGTAGAGCGGGGTGAGGCGGCCGATGTCGAGCAGCAGGCCGCTCATCGGCGTGAACACGTTGCCGAGGAAGGCCAGGATCACGATCATCCCCGACGCGATGCCCGTGGAGTTGGGACCGCGGAAGACCAGCGACATGGACAGCCCGTAGATCGCGAAGAGGGCCGAGCCGAGCCAGACCAGGGCTGCGGCGAGCACCCAGTCGCTCACGCTCCCGCGCGCACCGGTGAGGGCGCCGATGGTGAAGATCAGCGTGACGGGCATCAACGCGACCACCATCGCGATGACCGCCTTGGTGGCGACGAAGGCGAGGGGCCGCATCGGGGTCAGCCCGAGCTGGCGGCCCCACCCCATCACCTGCTCCGTCGCGGCGCTGCCGGCGACGCCGGTGGTGGCGGTCACGGCACCGTAGGCCGCCATCGAGATCATCACGTACATCGCGACGTTGCCGCTGCCCACCCGGTCCTCCGAGCCGAGGCCGAAGACGAGGAACATGAAGGCCGGCAGGCCCACGATGAAGAACATGCCGAACCGGTCGCGCAGCTGCCGGCGCAGGTCGAGCCGGCCGTAGGTGAGCATCGAGGGTCGCGGCGCGGGACGTACGACGTCGGCGGTGCGGGCGGTCTGGACGAGCTGCTCGGTCATCGGGTGGCTCCTTCGAGGATGGCGTCGGTCGGCGCCTCGGTGGTCAGGGCGACGAAGGCGGCCTCGAGGCTGGCGGCGGACACCTCGAGGTCGGCGACGCCGAGGGGTGCGAGGGCCTGCTGGACGCGGGCCAGCCACGCCGGGTCTATCCCGTCTGCGCCGACCACGTCGGCGGGGGGCCGGAAGGTGAGGGTGCGGCCGCCGTAGGCCGCACGGACGTCGGCGGTCGGGGCGTCGTGCACGATCCGGCCGCGGTTCATCAGCACCGTGCGCTCGGCGAACTCGTCGGCCTCGGCGAGGTAGTGGGTGGCGAAGACGATCGTGCGGCCGAGGGCGGCGTCGGCGCGCATCGCGCGCCAGAAGTCCTGCCGGGCGGACACGTCCATGCCGGTCGTCGGCTCGTCCAGGACGATCAGGTCAGGGTCGGGCACCAGCGCGAGCGCGAACTTCAGCCGCTGCTGCTCGCCACCGGAGCAGGCCCCGACGCGGCGCCCGGCGACCTGGGCCAGACCGGCTCGATCGAGCACCACCTCGACGCGGTCGGGCCGGCCGTGCAGGGCGGCGATCGCCCGGACGGTCTCCTCGACGGTGAAGTCGTCGAGCAGCCCGCCGGTCTGCATCACCGCGGACACCCGCCCGGCGCGTACGGCGGCGCCCGGCGCAGCGCCGCACACCTCGATCGTGCCGGTGTCGGGCCGGGTCAGCCCGAGCAGCATGTCGACGGTGGTGGTCTTGCCGGCGCCGTTCGGGCCCAGGAAGGCGACGATCTCGCCGGGGTGGACGGTCAGGTCGACGTCGTCGACGGCCACGACGGTCGACCCGTCGGTGGAGCGGAACGTCTTGCGGAGACCGGTGGCGTGGATGGCTGGTCGGGTCATGCGACCAGCCTGTCGGCGTGGGACGCTGCGGCCCTCGCCGACCTGTCACGAGGTGGCCATGACACCTGTCATCGGTCCCCACCCTCGACGGTTCACCACGGTATGCAGACGAATGGGCACTTCCCACGGTCAATTGACCGTGGGAAGTGCCCATTCAGCGACATACCGTGATGAACCGGCAGCGGCGGTACGCCGCTCAGGCGGGCGTCGGATCAGAAGGCGGACTCGTCGAGGTCCATCAGGTCGAGGGTGGTGCTCTCGGCGATGGCACGCTCGGCGGTGATCTTCGGCAGGTTGTTCTGCGCGAAGAACTGAGCCGCGGCGACCTTGCCCTCGTAGAAGGCCTTGTCCTTCTCCGACACCTCGCCTGCCAGCTTCTGCAGGGCCACGTCGGCCTGGCGCAGCAGCAGCCAGGCGCAGACCACGTCGCCGAGCACCATCAGCAGGCGCGAGGTGTTGAGGCCGACCTTGTAGATGTTGCGCAGCTCGTCCTGCGAGGACATCAGGTCGTTGATCATGTGCCCGACGATCGCGTTGGCGTCCTCGAGGGCGGTGGCGAGCAGCTCGCGCTCGTTCTTGAGGCGGCCGTTGCCGGCGCCGGAGGCGATGAAGCCCTCGATCTCCTTGGCCAGGTGGCCCAGCGCGCGGCCCTGGTCCTTGACGATCTTGCGGAAGAAGAAGTCCTGGCCCTGGATCGCGGTGGTGCCTTCGTAGAGGGTGTCGATCTTGGCGTCGCGGACGTACTGCTCGATCGGGTACTCCTGCAGGAAGCCCGAGCCGCCGAAGGTCTGCAGCGACTCCGTGCCCAGCAGCACCCACGAGCGCTCGGAGCCGCAGGTCGTTGACCGCGGCGGCGAGGCGGGCCTCGTCGGAGTCGGCGGTGCCGGCGTGCTCGGCCAGCATCACCTGGTCCTGCCAGGTGGCGGTGTAGAGGACCAGCGCCCGCATCGCCTCGGCGAACGACTTCTGCGTCATCAGCGAGCGGCGTACGTCGGGGTGGTGGGTGATCGTGACGCGGGGCGCGGTCTTGTCGGCGGCCTGGGTCAGGTCGGCGCCCTGGACGCGCTCCTTGGCGTAGTCGAGCGCGTTGAGGTAGCCGGTCGAGAGCGTCGCGATGGCCTTCGTGCCGACCATCATGCGAGCGTTCTCGATGACCTGGAACATCTGCGCGATGCCGTCGTGCACCTCGCCGAGCAGCCAGCCCTTGGCGGGCTCGCCACCGCCGACCTGCGGGTCGCCGAAGGTGACCTCGCAGGTGTTGGAGACCTTGATGCCCATCTTGTGCTCGACGTTGGTGACGTAGACGCCGTTGCGCTCGCCGGTGAGCTCGCCGGTCTCGAGGTCGAAGTGCTGCTCGGGCATCCAGAACAGCGACAGCCCCTTGGTGCCCGGCCCACCGA